>NZ_CAUPMI010000010.1:0-80374 GCF_963512375.1 uncultured Anaerococcus sp. | reverse complement strand
TCGATAAAGGATTATAGGTTACCTTTAACAACCTAAATACATTATATAAGGAAGTTATTATGAATTTTTATAAAAAATCACAAGAGATAAAAGACTATTTAATAGAAATTAGGAGAAAGCTTCACGAAAATCCTGAGATAGGATTTGAGATGACTAATACTATCAAACTTGTCACAGATGAGCTTGATAAGATGGGAATTAAATATTCTAAACCGATTGAATCAGGAGTCCTTGCAACAATTGGTAAGGGGGATAGGTGCATACTATTAAGGGCTGATATGGATGCCCTTCCAATTAAAGAAGAAGCAGATGTGGCTTGTAAGAGCAAAAATGAAAATGGTCACTTATGCGGCCACGATTTTCATACAGCCATGCTTTTAGGAACAGCTAAGCTTCTTAAGGAAAATGAAGACAAGATAAATGGAGTAGTTAAACTAATGTTCCAACCAGCAGAAGAGCTTCTTGCTGGAAGTCAGAAGATGATAGATGCAGGAATACTTGAAAATCCAAAGGTTGAAAAGGCTATGATGGTTCATATGGATACAACTCTTGCACCTGGACTTTATATCAAAAAAGGTGAGATGGCTACATCCAATAACAACTTTAGGATAGAGGTAGAAGGCTATGGGGCCCATGGAGCTATGCCAGAAAAAGGGGTAGACGCAGCCTTTATTGCAGCACAAATTGTAAATGCTCTTCAAGTTTTGGTATCTAGAGAAATATCCTTTAGGGAGGGCGCTGTCCTTACTACAGGCCACATAAGTGCTGGCAATGCCCCAAATATTATCCCAGACAAGGCGATAATTGAAGGCACAACAAGAACCTATTCACAAAAAAGCAAGGATCATATCAAGGCTAGGATTCCTGAAATTGCTGATCATATAGCAAAGGCCTTTAGGGGGAAAGCAAGCTTTGAAATTCTATCAGATGTGCCTGCTATTATAAATGATGAAGGGATGGTAGATGATATAGTAGAAGTCTTAAAGGAAATCAAGGAAGAAAATCCTGACTTTTATTATTCTGATAAGGCTGAGGCGGTTACAGCTTCAGATGATTTTGCAAATGTAGCAAAAAATGTGCCAGCTGTTATGATGATGGTAGGTTGTAAGGTAGATGATCAAACAGTTTATCCACTTCACAACGCCAAGGCCAAATTTAATGAAGATGCCATAATCTATGGGCCAAGCCTAATGGTTAGTGTGATTATGAAATATTTGGGAGGAAATAAATGAAAATAATTTGTTATAATAGGTGTTCTACATGCAAGGGTATACTAAAAATGCTTGATGAGAAGAATGTAGAGTATGAATTAAGAGATATTAAGGAAGATAATCCGACTAGGGATGAACTTAAGAAGTGGCATGAGGCTACAGACTACGATATCAAGAGATTTTTCAATACTTCAGGCCAAATTTATAGGCAGATGAATCTAAAGGATAAGCTTAAAGAGATGAGTCTTGACGAAAAATATGATCTTTTGGCAACTGATGGCATGCTTGTCAAAAGACCAATTCTTTTTAAGGATGATGGAGAAATTTTAGTTGGTCCTGATGTTAAAAAATATGTAGAAAGCTTATAAATTGATTGATTATTTTGTGAATTGATGTATCATATTAACAAAATAAAGGAATTAATATGAGAAAGAAATTAAAATTATCAGAAAATTTATTGATTGGTTCCTTACTTTTTGGCTTATTTTTTGGGGCGGGAAACTTGATTTTCCCCCTAGAAATAGGCCAGAGGTCGGGAGCTAATTTATTTCCAGTAACAATTGGATTTTTGGCATCAGCAGTAAGTTTGCCAATCCTTGCGGTCGTAGCAACAGCTGCAAGTGATAGTGAAAGCTTGTTTGACCTATCAAAGGGAGCAGGCAAGAAGTTTGCTTATTTTTTCACCACACTCTTATACCTAGCCATAGGTCCAGGTTTTGCTATACCAAGAACAGCAACTACCTCCTATGAGGTCATATTTGAAGGCTTTAAGAGTTTTTATAATCCTGTCGGTCTTTTTATATTTTCTGTGGTATTTTTCTTGGCAGTCTTGTTCTTTTCAATTAAAAAGGCAAGCCTAATCGATACCATAGGTAAGTATATGACCCCAATTTTTTTAATCTTATTGTCCCTTTTATTGGTCCTATCAATATTTAAACCAATGGGTCCTATTGGGGCTAAAGGAGCTGCTCCAAAGTACTTAGTATCACCTTTTGCTGCAGGTTTTGTAGATGGTTATAATACCTTAGATGCACCAGCAGGCCTTGCTTTTGCAATTATAATTATATCAAACATCAAAAACTTGGGAGTAAGTGACAAGAAATCTATGGCCTTTGAGACCCTAAAATCAGGTCTAGTTTGTCTAATAGCCATGTCTATAATATACGCAGGTCTTGCCTTTATGGGGGCAGGAAGTGCAAATATTATGGATGATTTTGAAAATGGAGCTGTAATTTTAGCAAAAATTTCCAGCCATTATCTTGGAGGGCTTGGCCACTTGATTTTATCAGTTATAGTATTTATAGCTTGCCTAAAGACAGCTATTGGTCTTGTATCAGCCTGTTCTGAGATGTTTGAAGATATGTTTAAGCTAAATATTTCTTATAAGCAGTATTGTTACATCTTTACTGGCCTATCATTTTTGGTAGCAAATCTTGGCCTAAAACAGATAATATCCTTATCTGTGCCAGTCTTGATGTTTATCTATCCAATATCAATTGTCCTAATTAGCTTATCAATCCTATCAATTTATATGGGTAAGAGAATGAGAGTTTACCAAATTACTCTAGGCGTAACAAGCTTATTTGCCCTACTTGACTTTATTAAAGCTCTGCCTGATCCAGTTAAGAACATTGAATTTTTAAAGGCTATCTTAACTTTTGGAGAAAATACTCTTCCAGGTTTTAAAATAGGTTTTGCCTGGATAATACCAGCTCTTCTTGCTTTTGTAATTTCATATTTGATTGATAGAAAATATATAAGAAATTGAATTTATTTTATTTGAAAGTATGATATTATTTATATTATGAGAGGAATTATATGAGTGATTTTATACTGAGTGCAACATCGACTGTTGATATAAATAAAGAAATTTTAGATAGGGAAGATATCAGATGGATTGCCTTTAATTATGAAATAGATGGTAAAAATTATAAGGAAGACTTCGGCGAAAGTATTTCCTTTAATGACTTCTATGAAGCAATGAAGGATGGTGCAATGACTAAGACCAGTCAGATAACCTACTCATCTTACATAGAATATTTTGAAAATCTTTTAAAAGAAGATAAGGACATACTTCATCTAACCCTGTCTTCTGGTATTACCGGCGAATATAACCAGGCCCTAATGGCTGTCGATATGCTAAAGGAGAAGTATCCTGAGAGGAAAATTTACCTAGTAGATTCTCTTACTGCCACAGCTTGTCAAGGACTTCTGGTCTTATATTTAAATGAGCTTAGAAAATCTGGTTTGTCTATTGAAGAAGTCTATGACCTTGCCAAGGAAAAAAGAGAATATGTGCACGGTTGGTTTTTCACAAGTGATTTAACCTATCTTGTTAGGGGAGGTAGACTTTCAAAGGCAGCAGGTTCTTTTGGAAATTTGTTAAACATTTGCCCACTTATAGAAGTAAACCTTGAAGGAAAGCTATTAGTAAGGGATAAGATAAGAACCAAGAAAAAGGCCACCAAGGCACTTATAGGGCAAATCAAAAACCATATAGCTAAGGACTCATCCTTACCTAAGGAAATCTTCATAGTTCATACTCACTTACACGAGGATGCAGAAGAGTTAAGAGTGACCTTGAGTGAAAAATTTGAAGGCTATGATATAAAAATATACGAAATTGGAACAACAATAGGATCTCACCTAGGACCTGGCACACTGGGTGCAAGTTTTTGGGGAGATAGGAAAGAAATATAAATTCTAGCGGGCAAGTCTTTGCTAGAATTTTTTATTGAGGAGATATATGAGACTAAGACACAAAGCAAATGCTATACCAACAATGAAGGAAAGTAAATACATTATATTTGACCCGGAAAACCATAAGGGCAAGTGGAAAGAACTATTTGGAAATGACAAGCCAATCGCTCTTGAGATAGGAGCAGGCAGAGGTGATTTTATAGTGGGCAAGGCAAGTTCTAATCCAGATTATAATTACCTGGCCCTTGAGATGAATACAAATGCCTTTGTAGTTGCCTGCAGAAAGATAGAAAATGAAGAGTTAACAAATGTTTATGGGATAGTGGGTAAGGCAGAAGAATTGCTAGATATGTTTGATGAAGGTGAACTTGCAAAGATTTATCTAAACTTTTCAACACCTTGGCCAAAAACACGTCACCACAAAAGGAGACTTTCTCACGCCAATTTTTTAAAATTATACGAGAAAATTTGCAAGGAAAAGGGAGAAATTGAACTAAAAACAGATAATGAAGCCTTTTTTGACGATTCTATATCCTATATGGAAGAATTTGGCATGGAAATTCTTGAAACAGATAGGGATTTAGATGAAAGTAAATCCATAGTCAGCGAATACGAGAGGAAGTTTAGAAACAAAAATATGCCTATTTATTATCTTAAGGCTAGCTTTAAATAATTTGATTTTTTTAAACTTAAGGTATAATTTTTTAAAAGAATAATTTAAGGAGATTAGATGACAAGTTCAAAAAATAAATTAAGAAAATTTAAAAACAGTAGAATAGTTTACGGATTTTTAGGGATTTTGGTCCTTGTCTTTGCTGCCTGGTTCTTTGGCATGAAGGCAAATATCAAAAATGAAACAAAGATTTCTTCAGATCTTATAAAGAATCAAATAATGTCAGTAAAAGAGCTTACAACACTTAAATATAAATATACAAATGTAGGGGCTTTTGAAAATCAAACAGAGTTTTACGGTATGAAAATACCTTTAACTGAAAAGAAATTTATCATCTCTTATGACGGGGAAGTAAATGCTGGTGTAAATTTGGATGAGATTGATGTTAAAGTAGATGAAAAGAATGAAAAGATAACTGTAAAAATGCCTAAGGCTAAGATTTTAAACAACTTCATAGATGAAGATTCTCTAACAATCTTTGATGAAAGAGAATCTATCTTTAACCAATTAAAGCTAAATGATTTTTCAGATTTTAGAAAAGATGAAATGAAAAAGACAGAAAAAGAATTAATTGAAAAGGGATTTTTGGAAGAAGCTGACAAAAAAACAAAGACAGCTATTGAAGAAATATTAAAGATTAATCCACTTATTGAAGATTACGAAATTAAATTTAACTAAAAAAGACGTTTAGGATAGGAAACTATTCTAAACGTCTTTTTTAGTTGTGCATTAGTTAATGAGACATTTAATTAAAATCCCATCTTTGCAACAAACTTTCCAATTACATATCCAAATTTATAGAAAAGTAAGATAAGCAGGATTACGGCAAGTATTTTATAAGAAGTTGGATAAGATCTTTTGTAATTTTTTATGTAGTCCATAATTTTTCCTCCATTGAAAGCAAATATACCTGTAATTATAAAAAATACAATTCATGTAGTATTTAATTATTTTAACATTCTAAAGGCTATAAGGTCATACTATATATGACGGTGACCAAAGGATATAGAATTATTTGATGGATAATATAAATTGGCATGGAATATTTACCAATTTTTGCTAAAATATTTTCTCTTCCTCTATATGAGAAGAAATTTTTATCAATCAGATAAGCTCCCAAAGAAAGACCTGCCAAATAGGCGAAAATCCACGGAAGAAGTGGGAAGTAGTCGTTTGAATAAAATTCTAAAGATGGAAAGCCTAGGAAAAATAAATTCCTATCATAAAGAGCCTTGAAAAAGCCAATCTTATAAAGACTTGCACTTGGTATTTTATAGGTAAAGGCAAAGAGTAAGATAAAAATTGGCCACAATTTTTGACTGAGCTTATCTTTTAAAAGTCCACCTATAATCATGCAAAGACCAAGCCCATTTAAAACTCCCCAGATTATTAGCTGTTCTTTGGCAAAAACATAAGTGATAAGGCTTATGGCAAAACCTAAAAGGCTTGTCTTAATACCTCTTACTAGGTTTTTCTTTCTTGTGAGAAAATTTGAAGTTATGCCTGAAATTAGGAAAAATGACATAGCAATTGATAATTGCCAGATTTTATTAAATATTGTCCCGTCATAAAATCCTAGTCTCCAGTAATAATTTATATTATAAAATAAATGGAATAAAACCATTGAAATAATGGTAAAGCCTCTAAGGCTATCGATAATATGTATTCTTTTCATAAAAACTCCTGTCTTAATTATAACATAAGGTAGAATAAACTTATAAGAATTTTTGGAGGAATAATGAAAAGTTTTGATGATTATTTAGATTATTTGTATGGAAGGGGAGGGTCTAATGGCAAGCCAGGCTTAGATAAGATTAAGATGCTTATGGACCTACTAGACAATCCCCAAGATAAGATACAAACTATTCATATAGCAGGTACAAATGGTAAGGGATCAACAGCAAAAATGCTTGCAAGTGTTTTGGGAAAGAAATATAAGTGCGGTATTTTTACCTCTCCTTATATGGAAGATATAACAGAAGAAATATCTATAAATGGAGTCGATATTACAAAGAAAGATTTCATGAAATATGTAGACAGGATAAAAATCTTTGTAGATAAACTTGATGAAGAAGGTCATCATGTGACCTATTTTGAATTTATCACAGCTATGATGTTCTTATATTTTTATGATCAAGGGGTGGATGTAGCTGTTATTGAAGTAGGTCTTGGCGGCATATTTGATTCTACAAATGTCATTAAAAAGCCCCTTGCTTGCCTTATTACATCTATATCTATGGATCATACAAATATCTTAGGTGATACTTTGGGAGAAATTGCCTATAATAAGGCAGGCATCATTAAAGAAGAAGTACCAGTATTTGTTTATCCTCAAAAAGATGAGGCCATGGATCTCATAAGGGATGTAGCAGAGATCAAGAACGCTAAGCTTCATATCCTAGATCAAAATGACATAGAAATTTTAAAATCTGACATATCTGGTAATGAATTTGATTTTAGAGACCACCATATAAAGACTAGTCTTAGGGGAAGTCATCAAATCCTAAATGCCTGCCTATCCTTACTTGCCATAGATGGTCTGAAGGATAAATTTAGTCTTAGTGAACAAGATATAGAAGGTGGAATATTTGAAGCTTATAATCCTGGTAGACTTGAACTAATAAATGATAAGCCAAGAATCCTCGTAGATGGCAGCCATAACAAGGAATCTATAGATGCCCTAATAGAAAGTCTATCTAAATTTTCCTATGATAAATTAATCATAGGGTTTTCAGTTTTGGGAGATAAGGACCATAAATATATCATAGAAAAAATAGGGAAATTGGCTGACAAGCTTGTGATTACCTATATAGATGATAACCCAAGAGCACTTGATACTGAGTCTATAAAAAATGAAGCTTGTGACTTTGTAAAAGATATTAAGATTATAGAAAATATCGAAGATGCCTATGCTTATGCAAAGTCTTATGCAGGAGATAATGATCTAATAGTATGGTGTGGGTCCTTGTATCTTGTAGGTAAGATTCTTACCATAAACAAGGCGGATAAGTGAAATAACTAAAGATTATATGAATATAAAACTGCTAGTGGCAATTTTTGTCATCTAGCAGTTTTATTTATTTGATAAACTTGGCTAAAAAACTCTGAAGGCAGAGCTTTTTTACCATTTCTTTTTTTAATTGTTAGAATAAATAGAGATTCCTTGGCTCTTGTCATGGCTACATAAAAGACTCTTCTTTCTTCTTCTATAGCCACATCAGGATTTTCGTCATAATTTACCATAGGAAATTCGTTCTTAACCATATCGATTATAAATACCCTGTCATATTCAAGGCCCTTGGACTTATGAATAGTCGTAAGAATTAGAGGGTTTCCAAAGGTGAATTTTATCTTATCCTTGACCAGGTCAATTTTTTTATAAAAGTCACTTATATTATTAAGACCTCTAGAAAAGTTGGTGAGTGACTCTATAAATAAGTCCTTGTTCATATTTTCTTCTGCAAATTTGTTTGACCTAAGCGAAGCATATTTTTTGTAGGCTAGGTAGTTATAAATATAAGCTATCTTCCTATCTAATGGTAATTTTCTGATGTGTTTTAGCTTTTTTTCAATCTCATATAAACTTTCTCTTCTGTCATAATCTAGGATATCGTAAAAGTAAGAAAATACATCCAGCCTAGCTGGTTTATTTGCTAGTCCTTCTATCTCAGATTTTTTAAGGTAGGTTGATATCTTATAATAGATATTTGTAAAAGCCTCAGTATCATTAAAATCTTCAGAAAATCTTATTACATCGAAGATATCTTCTATAATTTGAGATTCAAAAAATTTAAGGAAATCTTCACTGATAGTAAAGTCTATGTCATCTTCTAGTAAGAATGAAATAAGATTAATAGCTGAAATATTATTTCTAAAAAGAATTGCATTAGTCTTATTTGGATCAAGATTTTTTATAATAAAGTCATATTCATCCTTAAAATCTTTAAGGTATTTGATTACAATTTTTTCTCCCTTTTCTTTATTAGATATAATATCTTTTTGATACCTATTTTTATTAAGCTTTATAAATTGATTGGCAAGGCTGGAAATATTAGCACTTGACCTGTGATTTTCATCCATGATGATGATTTCTGAATCAGGGTAGTAGGTTTTAAAATTTAAAAGATAGTCAGGCTCAGCTGCCCTAAAAGAATAGATGGATTGGTCATCATCTGCTACTACCATCAAATTATTATTTTGTGAAACTATCATCTTAAGGATTTTAAATTGTAAAATCGAGCTATCTTGGCCTTCATCAAGTTGGAAATATTGGTATTTTCTTTGAATCGACCTTAAGAGTCTTGGATTTTCTTCAAGAAGCTTTAGGGCTATCAATTGCATATCATCAAAATCTATAAAATGATTTTCTTTTTTAAATCTTTCGTACTCATTATATATTTCTTTGATATTTTTTATTCTTACCTTATCCAGGTAAGTTTGGTCCAAAAGTGCGTTTTTCATGTAGGATGTTTCTGTAAAAAAAGTTTCGACATCCTCTCTCGATAGTTTTTTATTATTATTGATACTTTTGTAAATATCTCTAACAAGGTGGTATTTATTGTAGGAATCACTTGCTTCTATTAGTCTTAATTCTCTATTATATTTTTTTAGGTAATTTCTTATTATCAGGTAGCAAAAGGCATGGATTGTCATGAAGTTGCTATCGTTTGTTCCAAAACGATTTTTCATATCTTGTGATTGGGTTTTGGAAAAAGTTAGGGTTAAAATTTTTTTAGAATCAATATTTTTTGATAAAATTTTAATCCTTTCTAAAAGCATGGTAGTCTTGCCTGCGCCAGGCACTGCAAGGACTAGACAAGGTCCATCCTTAAATTCTGCTGCCTTTTTTTGTATGCTAGTTAAGTTCATATTATTATTTTACCATATTTAATTTTTTTAAAATGTGATACAATAGAAGTAGAATAATAATATGGGGGAAAATATGCTTACAACACAATTTTTAAAATCAAGAACTTCAACAAGAGATTTCAAAGACACTAAACTTGATGAAGTAACATTAGAAAAAGTTTACAAGATGGTAGATGAGGAAATAGTAAAGTTAGGTAAGGATGACCTAGCCTTTATAGTACAGAGCGATGGAGAAAGCGTTTATAAGGCTCTTGATGGCCTAGCTGGCTATAGGGGAGTAATGATTAAGGCACCAGCCTATCTTGCACTAAATACTCTAAATGATAATCCAGCTTCACTTGTAAAAGGAGCTTATGGAGTAGAAGAATTAATTACAAAGCTAAATGCTTTAGGACTTGGAACTTGCTGGATTACAGTAAGTGATGTAGATCCTGAAGTGAAAAAATCTATCTTTAACTATGATGGTGGCCACTTAAATCTATTACTAGCAGTTGGCTATCCAGTAGATGAAAGTGTTAGAGAACACCAATTTGATGATAGACTTGGAATAGGTGAATTTGTCTACATGGATAGGTTAGGAAATCCTGCTACAAACGAAGACTTAGAGCAAAGAGGCCTAGAAGATGTATTTGCTTATGCTAGATTTGCACCATCAGCCTACAATGCCCAACCTTGGAGATTTGTAGTTGTAGATGATTTGATAAATCTATACATCAAAGACTACAAGGGAGATGTTAACCTACTAGATGCAGGTATAATAATGTATTATATAGACAAACTAGGAGAATCTATCTCAATGGGTTCAAATTGGGAAATAGAACCTAAAATAAATAATGACGAATACGTCTATATAGCAAGTAAAAGACTATAAGATAAGGACGCTTTGGCGTCCTTTTTTAAGGAGAGTGATATATTGATTAGAATATACAATGAAAAACAATTTGAAAAGATGAGGGCTGCTGCGGAAATTTTGTGTAAAACCCACCTAGCCCTAAGAAAAGTTATAAAAGAGGGAAGGACAACCCTGGAGTTAGATAAATTTGCTAATAAATTTATCATAGACCATTGTAAGGCTATCCCTGCTCAGCTAGGATATAGTGGGTTTCCTTTTACCCTTTGCACATCTGTAAATGATGAAATCTGCCACGGTTATCCTACAGATAGGCCCTTAAAAGAAGGAGACATCTTATCAATAGATAATGTTGTAAACCTAGATGGAGGGCTTGCTGACTCTTGCTGGACTTATACAATCGGTAAGATGAGCGAGGAAGATCAAAAGCTAGTAGATGTAAACCTCGAATCCCTAAATAGGGCTATTAAAGTAGCTGTACCTGGCAATAGGATAGGCGATATTGGAGCTGCTATCCAAGCATATGTAGAAGGTGAAAATGGATTTTCTGTAATAAGAGACTTTATAGGCCATGGTATTGGCAAGGAAATGCACGAAGACCCACAAGTCCCTCATTATGGAATAGCTGGACGTGGGCCAAGAATTCAAGCAGGTATGGTATTTACGATTGAACCAATGATTGCTATTGGAGATTGGCATATGAAGCTAGATGATAATGGCTGGACAGCAAGGACAGTTGATGGTTCAAAGGTTAGTCAATTTGAACACCAACTTATAATCCATGAAGATGGACCAGAAATTATCACTGACCAAAGCAAGTACTCTTTAGATGAGAGTGACCTAGAATTTATTGAAAATTATAAAGAAAAATATAATTTTTAATTAACTATTGAAATTAGGCTTTGGTGGAGTATTATAATTATAGATATGGATTGTTAGGAAATTCCGCAAAACCTATCCCAAGTATTTTTTGGGATAGGTTTTTTTATTTTTAAGGTGGTGGTAGAAATTTTAGTTAGAAAAGTACTCAATAATAATTCTATAATATCCGAAGATGCTTCCAAAAAAGAAGTAATCGTTATGGGTAAGGGCGTCGGCTTTAGTAAAAAAGTTGGAGATAAGATTGACGATAGTAAAATTCAAAAGATTTTTGTTCTAGAAGGTAATAAGAAAAACAATCAACTTGTTAAACTCTTAGAGGATATACCTGAAGAATATTTAGAATTGTCTCAGATGATTATAAATAGAGCTAGTCAAAGACTTGGGAAAGATTTGGCAGATAGTATCTATTTGTCATTAACAGACCATTTGTATATGGCTATAGCTAGATACAAGGATGGTCTTCATTTAAAAAATAAGCTTTTGTTTGAAATAGAAAACTTTTATCCTGATGAATACAGTCTTGGTCTTGAAGCTTTGAATATTATAGAATCGTTGTTTTCTGTAAAGATGTCGGAAGATGAAGCTGGCTTTATAGCTATGCACATAGTTGTATCTGAAAATGGTGATGATATAGAAGATTTCTATAAATCAACAAAGTTGGTTCAAAATATTTTAAATATTGTAAAATTCTTTTTCAAAGTTAATTATAATGTTGAAAGTTTTTATTACCAAAGGTTTTTAAGGCATCTTAGATTTTTCAGTTTGAGGATTTTATCAGATGATAAACATAAAAAATTATCATTAAAAAATGATTTGCTACCATTGATTAAAGATAGGTATATTGAGGCTTATCAATGTACTATAAAAATAAAAGACTTTGTATATAATTCTTTTGATTATGTATTAGATGATGAGGAAGTTTTGTATTTAACAATTCATATATCACAAGTAATAAGCGATATAAAGGAGGAAAAAGAGGGGAAATAAATATCTAGTTAGGTAGTTACATTAAGTTGGCTAAACTTTCAATTATAAAAAATTGGAGGTAAATATGAAATACGAAAAATTAGCAAAAAATATTATAGAATATGTTGGTGGAAAAGAAAATATTAGGTCTGTAGTCCATTGTTCTACAAGACTTAGGTTTGAGTTGGTGGATGAAGCAAAGGCTAATGATGAAAAAGTTCAGGCCTTAAATGAAGTTTTAACTCTTGTTAAAAAATCAGGTCAATATCAATTAGTTATAGGAAATGATGTTGACAAGGTGTATCAAGAAATAGCAAATAATTTAAATATTAAGGCAGCAAAAGATACAACAACAAAGGATGATAGGTCCCTTGTAGATAAAGTATTAAGTGCTATTACAGGATCTATTGCTCCAGTAATTCCATTATTAGCTGGTGTTGGTATAGGTAAAGTTCTTCTTTTAGTCTTAAGTTTAAGTGGAATTCTTGCTGAAGATTCCCAAACCTATATCATGCTCAAATTTATATTTGACACAGGTTTTTATTTTATGCCTGCCTTTATTGGGTTTTCAGCTGCTAAAAGATTCAATACGAACCAATACCTTGGTGCTTTTCTTGGTTTGTGCTTGGTAAATCCTGTTTGGATGGATATTGTTAAGGAAGGAGAAGTATTTAAGTTTTTAGGAATTAGCGTTCCTTTAGTTAAATACACATCAAGCTTAGTGCCTGCCCTTATGGGTGTCTGGATAATGTCATATGTAGAGAAATATGTCAAAAAAATTGTTCCAGATATGGTTAAAGTATTTGCTGAACCATTACTAATAGCATTAATCATGATGCCTTTAACATTTGTAGTAATTGCTCCAATAGGGAACTTTATTTCATCCTTTGTCGCCAAGGGTTCAATGTTTTTATATGATAAGGTAGGAATGTTTGCAATAGCAATATTAGCTGCCGTATATCCATGGCTAGTATCTGTAGGAGTCCACAAGGCCTTAAGCCCAATTTCTATAGCACTTGTTGCAGAACAAGGATTTGATCCAGTTATAAGAGTAGTTGCTCTTTGTTCAAATATGAGTCAAGCTGCTGCTTCCTTAGCAGTATCTGTAAAGACCAAAAATAAGAATCTTAAATCACTGGCTTTTTCATCATCTGTTACAGCATTTCTTGGTGGTATTACAGAGCCGGCTATGTATGGTGTTAATTTAAAACTAAAAAAACCTATGTATGCAGCAATGATAGGAGCTTTTGTAGCAGGTATTTTTGCAGGTCTTGTAAAACTTAAAGCATTTATATATGTAACACCAGGTATCCTATCCCTAGCTATGTGGGTATCAAAAGAAGAAAATTTCTTTTTAATGGCTATTTTAACCATGATAATAGCATCAGTTGTAACATTCATTGCTACATTAATTATTGGCTTCGATGATTCTGATTTTGCTGATGAAGAAAATAAAGAAAAAGAAAAGAGTTCAATCATTGAAACAAAAGATGTAGTACTTTACTCTCCTTGCGAAGGGACAGTTAAAAATATTGAAGATGTAGATGATAGCACTTTTTCAAGCAAGGTAATGGGGGATGGACTTGCTATTAAACCTAGTAAGGGTCTTCTAAAGTCCCCAGAAAACGCAGAAGTAACAGCGATATTTGATTCAGGACACGCCATATGTTTAAGATGTGATAATGGCATGGAAGTTTTGATTCACATAGGTATCGACACTGTAAACCTTAAAGGAGAAGGATTTAAAGTATTAGTTGAGCAAGGGTCAAAGGTTAAAAAAGGTGATGATTTAATTAAGTTTGATCTAGAAACTATAAATAATGCTGGCTATGATGATGATGTAATAATAGTCGTAACTAATTCCGATTTTTATAAAAAATTTGAAATCGAGAAAAATGGAAAAGTTAATTTTGAAGATGTTTTGTTGGGAGTTGAAAAATGAAATACGCAGATTTGCATATGCATACAAATCATTCTGATGGTGTATGTGATATAGAAGATGTTATAAAAGATGCTAAAGACCATGGTTTAAAAGTGATTGCTATAACCGACCATGACACTGTAAATCATTATGATGAGATTTACAAATACGGAAAAAAATATGACATGAAAATTATAAAGGGTGTAGAGATGAGCTGCTACGATTTTGATGTTTATAAAAAAGTGCATGTGGTTGGTCTTTGGCTAAATGATGAAACTCCAAATATAGAAAGGCTCTGTAACCATACCTTACACTGTAGAAATGAATACCATAAGGAACTTATAGAAAAGCTTAGAAAACAAGGCTATGATATAAGTTACCAAGACGCTAAGAAATTTTCTCCTTATTCTATAGTTTTTAAGATGAATATTTTCCAAGCCTTGAAAGAAAAATATCCGGAAGAAATGACTCCACAGAGGTATAAAGAATTATTTGCATCAAAAACTAGTAAAGAAACAGATATGAAAATGGGTTATATTGATGTAAAAGAGGGAATAGAAGCTATTTTGAAAGATGGAGGAATCCCTATAATAGCACATCCATGTCAATACCATAATTACTCTGAAATTGAGAAGTATGTTTCTTATGGACTTAAAGGTATAGAAATTAATCATTCAAAAATGAAGGCCGAGGATTATCCTCTAACTCAAGAATTTGCCGAAAAATTCAATTTATTAAAGAGCGGGGGAAGTGACTATCATAATCCTGAATTAATTACATTCGGTGAGTTTGGATTAACAAAAAAAGAGTTTGAAGAACTTAAAAAGAAGGCTCTTGATTTTAAGAATAATATATAATTAGATAAGAAAGTCCTAGCTGATTTTTATAAAAATAGCTAGGACTTTTTTTATTTGATTTCTTCGATAGAAATTTGGTTTTTAATTTTTTCTCTTTCTTTCATCTTGTCATTATAACATGATCTGCAAAGGGGTTCATATAGGTTTTGGGCTCCTATTTGTATCCTTGAATCATCGCTTGATTTTCTATAAGATGCCCAAGCATCTTCACCACAAGAAGCACAAATGGCATGGTGTTTTATAAGCTCATCAGCTAGGGGCATAATCTCTTTTATAATCTCAAATGGTCTAGTTTTATAGTCCATATCAAGACCTGATACAACGATTGTGATATTCATAGCCATTAGCTTATTAAATATATCTACTACTTCGCTAGGATCATTTGGGAAAAATTGCAACTCATCAATACCTATAGCATCTATCTCGTGGTCTTTTGCATAACTTAGGATATCATTTAAATCTTCTACTTTTATGGCATCAAGACTTAAGTTATCGTGAGTTACTATTTGCTTGTCTCCATCTCTATCATCTATTGATGGTTTAAAAGCGACAACCTTGTAGTTTGCAATGTTCATCCTATAGAGCTCTCTCCAAAGGGAGGTTGTCTTGCCAGAAAACATTGAGCCTGTATGAACTATCAATTTTCCTTGTTTTTTCATATTTCTATACATTATACGTTGAATTTAAAGTTTACTACATCGCCATCTTGCATGATATATTCCTTGCCTTCCATGCGGAGCTTACCCATTTCCTTGGCGTGGTTGACTGAGCCTGCTTCTATTAGGTCTTCGAAAGAAATGATATCAGCCATGATGAAGCCTCTTGAGATATCTGTATGGATTTTACCAGCTGCATCTACAGCTTTTGTACCCTTTGTAATTGTCCAAGCACGGGTTTCCATTTCACCTGTTGTTAGGAAGGAAATTAGATTTAGGGTCTTGTAGGAGTCCTTTATAACCTTATCTGTACCAGATTCTTCAAGACCAATCATTGCAAGGAATTCTTCTCTTTCTTCTTCTGTATCAAGTTCTGAGATTTCTTGTTCAATTTTTGCAGATACAACTGATACTTCAGCATTTTCTGTCTTAGCAAATTCTCTTACCTTTTCAACATATGGATTGCCTTCACCATCATTTGCTGCATCATCTTCATTGACATTGCATACATAAATTATTGGTTTGGTTGATAGGAGTTGGTAGGATCTTAGAAGTTTTTTCTCCTCATCATTGAGTTCTAGGATCCTTGCGGACTTTCCTGCTTCAAGGACTTCGACGATTTTTTCTAAAACTTCAACCTCAGCTCTGGCTGACTTATCAGCCCTTGCTACTTTTCTTTTCTTTTCAAGAACCTTATCTACAAGTTCAAGGTCAGCTAAGATTAATTCTAGATTGATTGTTTCTATATCACGTAGGGGATCTACTGATCCATCAACGTGGGTTATATTTGGGTCATCAAAGCATCTTAAAACTTCTACTATTGCATCAGTTTCCCTGATATTTGATAAAAATTTATTACCCAAACCTTCACCCTTACTAGCACCTTTTACAAGGCCAGCTATATCGTAGAATTCTACTACTGCTGGTAGGATTCTTTTTGAATTAGAAATTTTTGATAAGGCTTCTAATCTTTCATCAGGTACATTTACAAGTCCCACATTTGGATCTATTGTAGCGAAAGGATAATTTGCCACTAGGGCACCTGCTTTTGTAATGGCATTAAATAATGTTGATTTACCAACATTAGGTAGGCCGACTATTCCAAGTTTCATCTTATTCACACTCTCTTTACTCTTATTTTTATAACGATAATATTATAATGGATTTAAAGAAAAAATCAATTGTAATGAGTCCTTATTATCTGTCATCTCTATTACAATAGAAATAGCAATTATCATAAATAAGGATAAAGTATTACTATAAGCAAATGTATTTAATCATAAGGAGATTTTATGAATACAAATAGTAGAATAGAAAAATTAAGAAAAATGATGCAAGATAGGAAGATTGATGCCTATATCATTCCAACATCAGATCCTCACCAATCAGAGTATTTGGCTGATCATTACAAGACTAGAGAATTTATCTCAGGCTTTACTGGTTCTGCAGGAACTGCTGTTGTTACCCTTAAAGAAGCGAAATTATGGACAGATTCAAGATATTTCTTGCAAGCAAATAAAGAGCTAGCCAACTCTGAATTTGAGCTAATGAAAATGGGGGTGGAAGGATATCCAAGTCTATTAGAATATTTGGATGCTAATATTCCAGAATTTGGCAAAATAGGCTTTGATGGCCAGTGTTATTCTGTCACAGGCTATAAGGAGCTTTCTGAAAATATGGGTGCTAGGGTATTGGTATCAGACCTTGACTATATATCAAAAATCTGGCAAGATAGGCCTACTTTACCAAAGGATAAGGTTTGGATTCATGAAGAAAAATATTCAGGCCAAAGCCTTTCTGAAAAATTAAGCATCCTAAGAGAAAAAATGCAAAGTCAAGGCTACAATTACACCTTTATTGGAAGTCCAGAAGATATTTGTTACTTATTAAATATAAGGGGTAATGATGTAGATTACAATCCAGTAGTTTTATCTTATATGCTGATCTCTGAAGAGAAGGCCTATCTATGTATTGATGAAGATAAGCTAGATAGTGATGTTAAATCTTACTTGGAAGAAAATGGAATCACAATTTATTCATATGGATATATTTACCAACTCCTTAAAAATATTGAAGGAAAAAACAGGATTTACTTAGATCCAAATAGAACAAATGTCTCCATTTATGATTCAATAAATGCGAACGTAAAGATTGGCCAAGGAACTAACTTTACAACCTATATGAAGGCTATTAAGACAGACAAGGAAATAGAGAATATCAAGAAAGCCTATATCTACGATGGGGTAAGTCTTGTTAAATTCTTTAATTGGCTTGAAATCGGTGCTAAGACAGGCAGTCTTAATGAGCTTGTGGCTAGCAAAAAACTTCATGACTTAAGAGCTGAAAATGAATCCTTTATCGAAGATTCTTTTGAAACCATTGCAGGCTATAAGGAAAATGCTGCAATTGTCCACTATGCTCCATCTGTTACAGGTTCAAAGACAATAGAAAACCTTGGCATGATCCTAGTAGATTCAGGCGGACATTATAAGGAAGGTACAACTGACATTACAAGAACAATAGCCCTAGGAACTTTAAAAGAAGATGAAAAAATCGACTATACACTCGTACTAAAATCATTTTTAGCTCTATTCTTGGCTAAGTTTAAAAATAAAACCAGAGGTGATAGGCTTGATGCTTTAGCAAAATACCCTCTATGGAAGGCCGGCAAGGACTTCTTCCACGGAACAGGTCATGGAGTAGGTTATGTCCTTACAGTTCACGAAGGGCCACAAGCTATTTCAGAGAAAAATAGGGTGGAATTTGTAGAAAATATGACCACATCAATTGAGCCAGGTCTTTATATAGAAGATTCTCACGGCATTAGAATAGAAAATGAAGCCTATGTTAAAAAGACCTTTGAAAACGAATTTGGATCATTTTTAGAATTTGAAAGTTTAACAATTGTTCCAATTGATACCAGACCAATAAAGATTTCTATGCTAACAAGTGAAGAGATTGATTGGCTAAATGCCTATAATAAAAAATGTTATGAACTTCTAAGTCCACATTTAGAAGGTGATGATTTAGAATATTTGAAGGAGAGATGTAAGGAAATTTGACAAGCAAAAGATTAAGGGAAAAACTCAAGGAATTACCTGACAAACCCGGTGTTTATATAATGAGAAATGCTGAAGGTGACATAATCTATGTCGGCAAGGCCATTTCTCTAAAAAGAAGGGTTAGGCAATACTTTGATAACAACAAGAACAAGGGAGCCAAAGTCCTTGCTATGGTTAGCCATATTCAAGACTTCGAATATATCATTGTTCAAAATGAAGTCGAAGCCTTAGTTCTTGAATCTAACTTAATAAAGAAAAATAGACCTAAATATAATATTGTCCTAAGAGATGACAAGCAATATCCATATATCAAGATTACTAGAGAAAAATTTCCCAGAATTCAAAAGGTAAGACAGGTTAAAAAGGATGGGGCAGATTATTTCGGTCCCTATCCAGATGCCTATGCTGTAAATGATGCTATAGATTTATTTAACCTATATTATCCCTTTAGGACTTGCAATCTTAACTTTGACAAGGGTCAAAGACTAGATAGGCCATGCCTTAATTATTTTATAAAAAGATGCAAGGGACCTTGTATAGACAAGGAAGATGAGACTAGATACCTTCAGGCTATGGATGATGTGAGGCGATTTTTAGACCATAAGGATAGGACCATACCTGATAAAGTTCTTTCTCTAATGAATGAGGAAAGTTCAAAACTAAACTTTGAGATGGCAGCTAAATATAGGGATTGGTATAGGGCTTTATCAGTAATTTCTGAAAAACAATTTGTAACAGAAACTACAGGCGAAGATATAGATATAATTGCTATGTCTAAGGGCATTTCAACAATCATCATGCAGGTATTTTTCATGAGAAAGGGCCAGATTGTTGACAGAGAACATTTTGTAATAAAAAATGAATATGCTGATAGTGAGGCAGAAATTATGTCTTCATTCCTAAAGCAATTTTACTTAGATATCCTTTATATACCTAAGGAAATTTTAGTCGGATCCCTACCTAATGAATTGGAATCAATAAATGAATACTTAAATCAGAAAAAAGGTTCAAAGGTAGCTATTTCTCAGCCAAAACTCGGCAGGAAATTTGAACTAATAAATATGGCAGCTAGAAATGCCCATGATATGAGGGTTAAATATGAGAAACGCCTTGATCAAAAAGAACGCAATAAATCTAGCGGCCTTAGCCAGCTAAAAGAAATACTGAAGATTGATAGGATTAATAGGATTGAAGCCTATGATATATCTAATACTTCTGGGGTCCAATCAGTTGGTTCTATGGTTGTGTTTGAAAATGGTGTTCAGGCACCAAAGGAATATAGAAAATTTAAGATAAAAACAGTAGAAGGACCAAATGACTATGCTTCACTTGAAGAAGTCTTAACTAGAAGGCTTAATAATGCTAAAAAGGATATAGCTAAGGGCAATACCCATACTGGATTTGGCAGACTTCCTGACCTTATCTTGATGGATGGTGGCAAGGGTCAGGTATCTATTGCGAATAAAGTCCTTAATGATCTTGATATGAATATAAAAGTCGCTGGTCTTGTGAAAGATGACAAGCATACCACAAGGGCTATTATTTATAATAATGAAGAGATTCCAATCAAAAGACGTGATCCAGTTTATAAGTTAATCTATGAAATCCAAGAAGAAGCTCACAGATTTGCTATAAATTATCATAGGTCACTTATGAGAAAAACTATGAAAAAATCTGAGCTTGACAATATAAAGGGTGTAGGTGAGAAAACAAAAGCCAATTTATATGCTCACTTTAAGACTATTGCCAACATGAAAAAGGCGAGTGTAGAAGAACTAATGGAAGTTCCTCTCGTAGGCAAGCAAGCGGCCCTTGAAATCTATAAATATTTAAAGCTGAAAGGATAATAAATGACTGAAGTACAAAATATTGACGATAAAAGTGAACACATTGAAGAAGAGGTAAGTAAGGGCGAAGCCAAGAAAACCATTAAACTTCATACTGTTGTTGAGAATTTAGGCCTTGAAATAATAAGCCAATCGACAGACTATCTTGAAATTGATCTGGAAAATGCTGATGTAAACAGAC
The DNA here is from genome assembly GCF_963512375.1 of uncultured Anaerococcus sp. NCBI lineage: Bacteria > Bacillati > Bacillota > Tissierellia > Tissierellales > Peptoniphilaceae > Anaerococcus > uncultured Anaerococcus sp. The sequence continues at coordinate 59,699 of NZ_CAUPMI010000010.1, read as the reverse complement.
CTGGCTTGCAGCTTACCGGCTATATGGAAGAATTTCCTTATAAGAGGCTCCAAGTTATTGGAAAAGTAGAGTATACCTATCTAACAAGTCTAGATAGTAAGATGCAATATGAGAGATTTAGGGGAATCCTTTCTTATAAGATACCTGCTGTAATTTTTTCATCTAACCGTGAAATAAATAAAGATATAATCGACTTAGCTAGATATTATGATGTTACCCTTCTTAGGTCACCAGTTAAGACTACCAAGCTAATATCAGATATTTCCGACCAACTTGAATACCAACTTGCTCCATCTACAAATGTTCACGGAGAGCTTTTGGAAGTATTTGGTGTGGGAATACTTATCATGGGTAAGTCATCTGTTGGTAAGTCTGAGACAGCCCTTGAGCTAGTAAATAGGGGTCATAGGCTAGTGGCTGATGATATGGTTGACATATCAGCAATTGATAATAAATTAATTGGCCGAGCTCCTGAAAATATAAGACACTTTATGGAAATTAGGGGCCTTGGCATAATCAATGTTAGAAGATTATATGGTACAGGTTCGGTTAAATTTGATACAAATATTGATTTAGTAGTGGAGCTTGAGCAATGGAAGGATGATTTTGAATATGATAGGCTTGGAATAGACCAACACCACATCGAGCTTCTTGATGTAAGTGTTCCTCATTTAGTTGTTCCTGTTAGGGCTGGTAGAAACCTTGCTTTAATAATTGAGGTAGCAGCTATGAACCAAAGAGAAAAGAATTATGGTTACAATGCTGCAAAAGTAATGACTGACAACATTTTCCATCCTGAAAGAATTCACGATGATCAAATATAATAATTAAAAATATGTAAATTTTGGACCCCAAAAGGGGTTCTTTTTTTGAAAAAATATAAATTACCTATTGTTATAAAAACGATTTTTGTATATAATATTAGTAGATATAAAATATTTATGTCAATTTATTTCAAAATATGACGAGAAAGGATTTATTATGACAATTACTAGAGTCAAAAAAACTATGGATGGTAATACAGCGGCAGCTCATGTTTCATACGCATTTACAGAGGTTGCTACAATCTTTCCTATAACTCCATCTTCACCAATGCCAGAATACATAGACGTTTGGGCAGCAAACGGGAGAAAAAACATATTTGGTAAAGAAGTTATAGTAAAAGAAATGCAATCAGAAGGTGGTGCAGCAGGAGCTATGCACGGTTCTCTTGGAGCTGGCGCCCTTACTACTACATATTCATCAAGCCAGGGCTTACTATTAATGATTCCAAATTTATATAAGATTGCAGGAGAGCGTTTACCTGGTGTCTTCCATATAGCGGCAAGAACAGTTGCAACCCATGCTCTTTCAATCTACGGAGACCACTCTGATGTAATGGCTGTAAGACAAACTGGAGTTGCAATGCTAGCATCAAACTCTGTTCAAGAAGTAATGGATCTTGCAGCTGTGGCTCACTTATCAGCAATTGAGGCAAGGGTACCTTTCCTACACTTCTTTGATGGATTTAGGACAAGCCATGAAATTCAAAAAATAGATATTTGGGACTATAAGGACCTAGCTCCACTAGTTGACTACGCATCTGTAAAAGAATTTAAAAACACTTCATTAAACCCAGAAAGACCTAAAACTATGGGTACTGTTCAAAAGAATATTTTCTTCCAAGCAGCAGAAGCATCAAATCCAATCTATGATAGGCTTCCTTACATAGTTGAAGATTATATGAATAAAATAAACGATTTAATCGGTTCTGATTATAAATTATTTAATTATTACGGACATCCAGAAGCTGATAGGGCTTTAGTTGCGATGGGATCTGGTTGCCAGGCTATAAGAGAAACTGTTGATTATCTAAACGCAAATGGACAAAAGGTTGGTTTGATTGAAGTTCACCTTTATAGACCATTTTCTAAAGAACACCTTCTCAAAGTAATACCAAAGTCTGTTAAGAAAATTGGTGTTCTAGATAGGACAAAAGAAAAAGGTGCAGAGGGTGAACCACTATACAAAGATGTAGTGACAGCCTTCTATAATGTTGAAGATAAACCTGAAATTATAGGCGGTCGATTTGGACTAAGCTCTAAAGATACAATACCAGCTGATTTTGAGGCGGCCTTTGACAACCTAAATAAGGATATGGTTAAAGATTTTACCCTATCAATTACTGATGACCTAACAAACAAGTCACTTCCTAGAACAAATCTTAGAATAAGACATGAAGGTGAATCAAGATGCAAATTCTGGGGATTTGGATCTGATGGAACAGTTGGTGCCAACAAAGAGGCAATCAAAATTATCGGTGATAATACTAATATGTATGTCCAAGGTTACTTTGATTATGATTCTAAAAAATCTGGAGGCCTTACCGTTTCTCACCTCAGATTTGGTAAAGAGCCTATACTTTCAACCTATCTATTAGATGAAGCTGATTTTATATCTTGCTCTAAACAAGCTTATGTTTATAAGTATGACTTACTAGAAGGTTTAAAAGATGGAGGAACTTTCTTACTAAATACAGTTTGGTCAAAAGATGAACTTGATAATCACCTACCATCTTCAATTAAAAACTACCTAGCAAAACATAAAATTAATTTTTATATCATAGATGCAAGCCATATAGCTGAAAATATTGGATTAGGTTCTAGAACAAATATGATCATGCAATCAGCTTTCTTCAATCTTACAGAAGTAATAGATGTAAATGATGCCATGAAATATCTAAAAGACTCTATAGTTAAAGCCTACGGCCATAAGGGTGAAGACATAGTAGCTATGAACTATGAAGCAGTTGATAAGGGTGCTAGTGCTTATGAAAAAATAGAAATACCTGAAGAATGGCTAAATGCAAAAGATGAAGAAAAAGAAGAAGTAAAACTTCCTGACTTTATTGAAAAAATTGTAAAACCAATGGAAGAACAAAAAGAAGACGAACTTCCAGTTTCATTATTTAAAGATCTAGACAATGGTGCTTGGGATACAGGAACAACCCAATATGAAAAACGTGGTGTAGCCCTAAATGTTCCAGAATGGCAAATTGACAATTGTATCCAATGTAACCAATGTTCATTTGTATGTCCGCACGCAGTAATAAGACCGTTCCTAGTTACAGAAGATGAAAAATCAAATCTTCCAGCAGGTTTTGAAACTAAAAAAGCCATAGGCAAAGGCCTTGAAGGCTATGAATTTAGAATACAAATATCACCACTTGATTGTACAGGTTGTGGCAACTGTGCAGATGTTTGTCCAGCACCAAATAAAGCTTTAATTATGAAGCCTTTTGAAGAACAAGTTGAAAAAGAAAAAGACAATTGGACCTATGCACACGAAGAAATAGGTTATAAAGAAGACTTAATGGATCCTACTACAGTAAAGGCTAGCCAATTTAGACAACCACTTCTAGAATTCTCTGGTGCATGTGCAGGATGTGGCGAGACTCCTTATGCAAGACTAGTAACTCAATTATATGGAGATAGGATGTTAATAGCCAACGCTTCAGGATGCTCATCTGTTTGGGGAGCAAGCGCACCATCAGTATGCTATGCCAAAAATAGCGAAGGCAAGGGACCATCATGGGCGAATTCCTTATTCGAAGACAACGCAGAATATGGTTATGGTATGAAACTTGCTACAGATTCTAATAAATATTTGCTAGAAACTTATATGAAGGAATTCATAGATCTAAATATAGATACAGACTTAAATGAAGCCTTTAAAGAATGGATAGCAAATAAAGAAGATGTAAGAGGCTCCAAAGAAGCAACAGCTAAGATTTTAAATCTAAAAGATGAAAAAATAGAAGGTGTAAAGGCCAAGGAGATACTAGAAAATATCTACGACTTAAAAGATTATCTAATCAAAAAATCAGTTTGGATATTTGGTGGTGATGGTTGGGCTTACGATATAGGTTATGGTGGAGTGGACCATGTCTTAGCATCAGGAGAGAATATCAATATCCTAGTATTTGATACAGAAGTATATTCAAATACAGGTGGTCAAAGCTCAAAGGCAACACCACTTGCAGCTGTAGCACAATTTGCTGCTTCAGGTAAAAAGGTAAGAAAGAAAGACCTTGGATTAATGCTAACAAATTATGGCTATGTCTACGTAGCGCAAGTGGCAATGGGAGCAAACCAAAATCAATGCCTAAAAGCAATAAGAGAAGCAGAATCCTATGATGGCCCATCAATTATAATAGCTTATGCACCATGTATAAACCACGGCATAAGGATAGGCATGGGCAAGAGTCAAAGAAGAGAAAAACAAGCGGTAGATGCGGGCTACTGGCACTTATGGAGATATGACCCAAGACTAGAAGATGAAGGTAAGAATCCATTCCAATTAGATTCTAAAGAACCAAGCGAATCCTTCCAAGAATTTATCCAAGGAGAGGTAAGATATTCATCATTAAAGATATCATTCCCAGAAAGTGCAGATGAATTATATGACCAAGCAGAAAAAGCAGCAAAAGCTAGGTACAATACTTATAAGAGATTAGCGGGAAAATAATTGCAAATTAAGGGGGCAGACTTATGTCTGTCCTCTTGTTATATTTACATAGTATTATTTACTTTAGCCAAATAGCATATTTATTCATAAATATATGGTTTAACAGGGCTTAAAATGAATATTTTGCATAATAGAAAAAGACAAAGAATGGTCTTGATAATCATTATCAATTGAAAAATACTGGAAAATATAAGAAAATCTTTTCTTTTTCTCTTGACAATTAATGAAAAAATATTTATAATTATATTAGTGTTAACGATAATTGCTTATAATTATTTTAGGAGGTCTAGATGACAATTACTAGAGCAATGAAGACAATGGATGGTAACACTGCAGCAGCTCACGTATCATATGCGTTTACTGATGTAGCTACTATATATCCAATTACACCTTCTTCACCAATGCCAGAAAGCGTAGACGTTTGGGCAGCAAACGGACGTAAAAACCTATTTGGTCAAGAGGTAAAAGTTAAAGAGATGCAATCAGAAGCTGGTGCAGCAGGAGCTATGCACGGATCACTTGCAGCAGGAGCACTTACTACTACATATACAGCAAGTCAGGGTCTATTATTAATGATTCCTAACATGTATAAGATTGCTGGAGAAAGATTACCAGGTGTATTCCACGTATCAGCAAGAACCCTTGCAACACACGCCTTATCAATCTATGGTGACCATTCAGACGTAATGGCAGCAAGACAAACAGGTTGTGCAATGCTAGTTTCAAACTCAGTACAAGAAGTTATGGATATTTCACCAGTTGCTCACTTGGCAGCTATTAAAGGTAGAGTACCATTTATCAACTTCTTTGACGGATTTAGAACAAGCCACGAAATTCAAAAAGTTGAAGTTTGGGATTACAAAGACCTTGCTCCAATGCTTGACTATGAAGCAGTAGAAGAATTCAAAAACCACTCACTTAACCCAGAAAGACCAAAACACATGGGTACAGCTGAGAAAAATATCTTCTTCCAAAGAACAGAAGCAAGCAACAATGCTTATGTAGACATAGTAGGTATTGTAGAAGACTACATGAACCAAATCAACGAAAAACTTGGTACAAACTATGGTCTATTTAATTACTATGGTGCTGATGATGCAGAAGATATCATTATCGCTATGGGTTCTGTATGCCAAACAGCTAGAGAAACAATCGATGTTTTACTAAAAGAAGGCAGAAAAGTAGGACTTGTAGAAGTTCATCTTTACAGACCATGGTCTGCAGAACACTTACTAAAAGTTATACCAAAATCAGTTAAGAAAATAGCAGTTCTTGATAGAACAAAAGAAAAAGGTGCAATCGGTTCACCACTATACTTAGATGTTAAAGCAAGCTATTATGATTGTGACGAAAGACCACTTATAATCGGTGGTATCTACGGTCTATCTTCAAAAGATACAATTCCTGCAGATGTTAAAGCAGTTTATGATAATCTTGCTAAAGATGAACCAAAACATGACTTTACACTATCAATCACAGATGATGTTACAAATAAATCACTTCCAAGAGATGACTTTAAAGTTAGACACGAAGGTACAAGCAGATGTAAATTCTGGGGATTCGGTTCAGATGGTACAGTAGGTGCTAACAAACAAGCTATCAAAATCATAGGTGATAATACAGACATGTATGCTCAAGGATACTTTGACTATGACTCTAAAAAATCAGGTGGTCTAACAGTATCTCACTTAAGATTTGGTAAAGAACCTATTCTTTCAACATATCTATTGGATGAAGCTGACTTTATTTCTTGTTCAAAACAAGCTTATGTTAACCAATATGACCTACTAGCAGGTATTAAAGAAGGTGGTACTTTCTTATTAAACACTGTTTGGTCAGTTGAAGATCTTGAAAACCATCTTCCAGCTAAGATGAAGAGAGTTCTTGCTGAAAAGAACATTGACTTCTATATCTTAGACGCAAGCCATATAGCTCAAAATATCGGTCTTGGTGGAAGAACAAACATGATTATGCAATCAGCATTCTTCAACCTAACAAAAGTTATACCAGTAGAAGATGCTGTAAGATTCCTAAAAGAATCTATCGTTAAATCATACGGTCATAAGGGTGAAGATATAGTTAACATGAACTACAACGCTGTAGATCAAGGACTTGAAGCACCAATCAAAGTAGAAGTTCCAGCTGAATGGAAAGATGCAGTTGATGAAGTTAAAGAAGAAAAAGAACTTCCAGAATTCATTAAAAACATCGTTAAACCAATGCTTGAACAAAAAGAAGACGATATACCAGTATCTGCTTTCGTAGGAATCGAAAATGGTGAATTCGAATCAGGTACAACTGCTTACGAAAAGAGAGGAATCGCTCTTAACGTACCAGAATGGCAAATAGATAATTGTATCCAATGTAACCAATGTTCTTATGTATGCCCACACGCAGTAATAAGACCATTCCTAGTTACAGAAGATGAAAAAGCAAATCTACCAGAAGGTTTTGATACTAAAAAAGCAATCGGTAAAGGTATGGAAGGCTATGAATTTAGAATCCAAGTATCTCCACTAGATTGTACAGGCTGTGGTAACTGTGCAGATGTATGTCCAGCTCCAAAGAAAGCCCTATTAATGAAACCTTTCGAAGAAGAAGTAGAAAAAGAAAAAGAACACTGGGAATATGCTCATAATGTAATTGGCTACAAAGAAGATGTTATGGATCCTATGACACTTAAAGGCAGCCAATTCAAACAACCATTATTCGAGTTCTCTGGTGCTTGTGCAGGTTGTGGTGAAACACCATATGCTAAACTAATTACTCAATTATTCGGGGACAGAATGTATATAGCAAACGCAACAGGATGTTCTTCAATTTGGGGAGCTAGTGCACCAGCAATGTCATATACTAAAAACCTTGCAACAGGTAAAGGTCCAGCTTGGGGTAACTCACTATTCGAAGATGCTGCTGAATATGGTTATGGTATGAAACTTGCTACAGAAGCAAATACACATATCCTAGAAGATAACATGAACAAATTCCTAGAACTAGGACTTGATTCAGCTTACAACGAAGCATTCAAAGCTTGGCTAGAAGGAAAAGATGATGTTAAAGCTTCTAAAGAAGCAACAGCAGCTATCCTAAATGTAAAAGAAGATTTAGCAAATGAAGATGCTAAGAAATACCTAAACAATATACTAAAACTTCAAGATTACCTAATCAAAAAATCTGTATGGATCTTTGGTGGTGACGGTTGGAGCTATGATATCGGATTTGGTGGTGTAGATCACGTACTTGCAAGTGGTGAAAATATCAACATCTTCGTATTCGATACAGAAGTTTACTCAAATACAGGTGGACAATCATCTAAGGCTACACCTCTATCAGCAGTAGCACAATTTGCTGCAGCAGGTAAAAAGGTAAGAAAGAAAGACCTTGGTCTAATGATGACATCTTATGGATATGTATACGTAGCTCAAGTAGCTATGGGTGCTAACCAAAACCAAACTCTAAAAGCTATTAGAGAAGCAGAATCTTATGATGGACCATCTCTAATCATAGCTTACGCTCCATGTATTAACCATGGTATCAGAATTGGTATGGGTAAATCACAATTTAGAGAAAAACAAGCTGTAGCAGCTGGTTATTGGCACCTATGGAGATTTGACCCTAGACTTGCTGAAGAGGGCAAAAATCCATTCCAATTAGACTCTAAAGAACCTACAGAATCATTCCAAGAATTCATTCAAGGTGAAGTAAGATACTCATCACTTAAGAGATCATTCCCTGAAACAGCTGATGAACTATATCAACAAGCAGAAAAAGCTGCTAAAGAAAGATATGAATCTTACAAGAAATTAGCTGGCAAATAAAAATAATATAAGCAAGAGAAAATCGCCTTTAGGGCGATTTTTTCTTGCCTAAATACATAATTCCTATAATTTATAAATATATAATATATATAATTATAGGTATATTCTTATCAGTAGTAGGAATTTATGGTATAATGAACTAAAGGAATACTTACAAAGATTTTATAAAATTAAAGTTACCATTATCTTTGATAGTAGGTTTAGTTTTATAGATATTTTTATAAATATTAATTTCAATCTTTTAAGTACAATCGTTAATACTTATATTTATGTGGAGGTATTATGACAATTAGATATGTAAATAATTTAGGAAAAATAACAATCGATGATTCCGTTATTGCTAATATTGCAGTAGCAAGCGTCATGCAATCTTATGGTGTTGTTGGCCTTGCAAGTAGATCGGCAAAGGATGGTATATATAAACTCTTAGGTGTAAATAACATGCAAAGAGGAGTTAAGGTTATAAGAAGGGACAATGGTACAGTAGCAATATTTATATCTCTATTTTTAGAATATGGTATTAGAATACCGGTAGTATGTCAAAATATAATCGAAAATGTTAAATATAATATAGAAAACTCTTTGAATGTAAATGTTTCTGAAGTAAATATCTATGTCCAAGGAATCAATAGATAGGAGAAATATGAAAGTTATTGATGCAAATAAGCTCCAACAAATGGTCATTGGAGCCTTTAAATATTTAGAAGAAAACAAATCTTTAGTTGATGAGCTAAACGTATTTCCTGTTCCAGATGGTGATACAGGAACAAACATGACCATGACAATGAAATCTGGTGTTGATAAGGTTAATACATCAGGCTTATCAAATGTATACGAAATTTCAAAGGCCCTAAGCCAAGGTACTCTTATGGGAGCTAGAGGAAACTCTGGAGTAATCTTATCTCAACTTGTCAGGGGTATGTCAAAAGCTCTAAAGAATAAGGATGCAATAGAAGCAAGTGATATAAAAGAAATCTTTGTAAATGCCTCTAAGACTGCCTACAGGGCAGTTATGCAGCCAACAGAAGGAACAATTCTAACAGTAGCAAGAAAGATGGCTGAAAGAGCAGAAGAGTCCTACTCAGAAGATATAAATTTGGATGATTATCTTATAGATATTATTGGTGAAGGACAGAAGGCTTTAGATAATACACCAAAACAACTACCGGTTTTAAAAGAAGCAGGTGTAGTTGATTCAGGTGGCCAAGGCTTGCTATTTCTTTTAAGGGGTGCTCTAAATGCCCTAAATAATGATATAGATAGGGACATAGACTTATCAGATGCAAGCGAAGAAGAAAAGACTTATAAGCTATCATTTAGCCTATCATGTAAGGAATCTGATTATGAAAAAATAATTGATTCAATTAGAAATCTTTCTAGTCACCTCGAGTCAGAATTTAATGATAATGTTATAAAGGCGAGTCTACAGACAGATCACCCTCATCAAGTTATATCTATATTATTACTAGACGGAGTTTTGTTAAAGGTTGAAATTGAAAACACTAAACCGGAAATTGCAAAAAAAGAAAAAGAAGTTAAGCTTAAAAAATATGGTTTTATAGCAGTATCTAGGGGTGATGGATACGACGATATTCTTAAATCAATGAATATTGATAAGATAATTTCAGGCGGCCAAACAATGAATCCTTCTACAGAGGATATTTATAAAAATATAGAAGAAATAAATGCTGAAAATATTATTATTTTCCCTAATAATAAAAATATAATAATGTCAGCTAAGCAAGCATGCGAACTTACAGATAAGAATGCTATGGTTGTAGAAACAAGATCAATACCAGAATCTTTCACTGCTATGTTAGAGTTTGATGAGTCTGAATCAATAGAAGAAAACGTCGAAAACATGGCTGATGTAATTGCTGATATGCACACAGCTGAAGTTTCTATATCAATTAGGGATACAAGTGTAAATAACGTAGAAATTAAGAAAGATGATTTTATCGGAATTCTCGATGGTAAAATTGTGGTAAGTACTTCAAATATAGAAGAAACATTAAAGCTTGCCCTAGAAAAAGCCATAGAGGAAGATGAAGATATATCTTTAGTTACCTTATATTATGGTGAAGAAGCTGATAAGAAAAAGGCTAAAGACCTTGTCAAAAAGCTTTCTAAAGACCATAAGGATATAGATGTAGAACTAATCTACGGCGGACAGCCAGTATATTACTACCAAGCTACCCTTGAATAAGGAACTAACGGACCTAAGAGGTATTGGCCCTAAAAAGGCCAAAACTCTTAGCAAGCTTGATATATACACAGTCAGTGACTTATATAATTATTATCCAAGAGCCTATGAAGATAGGAGCAAAAAGATCTCAGCTAGTCAGGCTAAAGATGATAGGGCCTATTATTTTGTATGGAAATGTGTGTCAAAGCCCTATTTTAAAAGATTTAAAAATCTTTCACTATCTTACATGTATTTTGAGGATAACATAGGTAATAAAATAAGGGTTGTATGGTTTAATGATAGATTTTCAATTAGGAAAATAGATATAAATAAAGAATACAAATTCTATACTAAAGTAGCTTTTAAAAATGGATTTTATGAATCGGTTAATCCTATTTTTGAAGACCTAAGTGGAAGCGAGATAGGTGGAATTTATTCTATTTATCCATTAACAAGCGGACTAAGTCAGAAAAATATAAGGACTTTTATAAAGGAAGCCTTATCTTTCTACGATCAAGATGAAGAGCTCTTAAGCCCTGAAATTTGCGAGAAATTTGATCTTTTATCAAGACAAAAATCCTTAAATACAGTTCATTTTCCTGATAATGTTGATGATTTATTAAGGGCAAAATCTGATGTGAAGATTTTAGACCTACTCAGAGAATTAATATTTTTATATTATATTGGAAAAAATGCCAAGATAAGTCAGGATATTAAGCTTAATTATAATTTGGATAATATTCTAGATAGATTAGCTTTTAAGCTTACAAAATCACAGTTAAGATCCCTTAAAGAAATATTAGCAGACTCTACTAGTGACTTTGCCATGAATAGGCTATTGGTAGGTGATGTTGGATCTGGTAAAACAATCGTAGGAATCCTAGCCATGATTATATTCGGTCTAAATTCTTACCAATCAGCCATGATGGTGCCAACAGAGGTCTTGGCAATCCAACAATATGAGAAGAATAAAGATTTAATTGAGTCTTTTTCTCTAAGAGTAGGTCTTTTAACTGGTTCTAGCAAAGAAAAAGATGAAATTAAAGCTAAATTATTAAATGGGGAAATAGATATAGTGATAGGCACCCATGCTTTAATTCAAGATAATGTATTGTTTAAGGATTTAAGACTTGTAGTAAATGATGAACAACATCGTTTTGGGGTGAAACAAAGACAAGCCTTGGCTAAAAAAGGTCAAGCAGTAAATTACTTAACAATGACAGCCACTCCTATTCCTAGAACCCTATCTTTGAAGATAAATCAAATGTTAGATTTAAGCATCATAAATGAACTACCAAAGGGCAGGGAAATTATTGATACACATATCATAATGCAAAATAGGGAAAAAATCCTATTTGAAGAAATATCTAGAAATCTAGAAGCTAAAAGGCAGGTTTATGTTGTAAGTAATAACATAGATTCTGAAGATGATAATTCGGTAGAAAATCTTTATAAGAGATATAAAAAGAACTTCAAAGCCTATAGGGTAGAAATACTACATGGTAGGCTAAAGCCAGCAATCAAAGAGGAAATCTTAAATAATTTTGCAAATGGAGATATAGATATATTAATTTCAACGACAGTAATAGAAGTTGGCATAGATGTTGCAAATGCTAATATTATAGCAATCTATAATGCAAGTAATTTTGGTCTATCTCAACTCCACCAACTAAGGGGAAGGGTTGGTAGAGGCCAGCATAAGTCTTATTGTTTTCTAATAAATAAAAATGTAGATGATAATCCTAAACTTAAGATCTTAGAGAAAACCAATGATGGCTTTGAAATAGCTAGAAAAGATTACGAATTAAGAGGCGGTGGAAAGATTCTTTCTCTTATCCAGCATGGTAAAAACCTATCTGAAATAGAATACCTAAACATGACCGAAGAAGAAACTGACAGAAGTTTTGAAATTTTTGACTACCTAAAATCCATTAATTTTGAGGGAGTGAATATAGATTTCATAAAGAAATTTTTTGATGAAGATAAGGATATTATTTTAAACTAATGAAAGTAGTAGCAGGAAAATATAAGGGCTTCAATTTAGCTAGTCCAAAATCAAAAACATCAAGGCCAACTGACAATAAGGTAAAGGAAGCAGTCTTTGATATGCTTTATCCTTTCAAACCAAACTTTATCGCCTTAGATTTATTCGCGGGAACTGGACAGATGGGCATAGAATTTCTCTCTAGGGGAGGATCTGAAGTATATTTTAATGAAAAGAACTATTCTAATTTTTCAATTTTGAAACAAAATATAGAAAAAATTGGAACGGACAAAGCTGTAATGATTAAAAACGACTTTGTAAAAACTCTTAAAGACTTAGGTCAAAAGAATCTTAAGTTTGACTATATATTTTTAGATCCACCCTATGAAAGTGATTTTTTAGATAAAGCTCTATTTTATATTAAAGAATATGACTTATCCAGTGATGATGGTATAATTATAACTGAATCGAGCATGGACTTAGATTTTTCCGAAAAATATGATTTACATATATTAAAAGATAAGTCCTATGGAAGGAAATATATTAAAATATACACAATATGAAAATAATTTATCCAGGCAGCTTTGACCCACTAACAAATGGCCATATGGATATGATTAAGAGGCTATCAATTCACTTTGACCATGTCATAGTTGCAGTTATTAGAAATGAAAACAAAAACTCTCTATTTACCCTCAAAGAAAGGGAAGAAATAATAAGAGAGGCTATAGAAGAAGAAAAATTAGACAATGTGACCATTAAATCATTTGATGGTTTACTAGTTAATTTCGCTAAAGAAGAAGATGTTAAGCTTATAGCTAGGGGCCTAAGGGCTGTTACAGATTATGAATATGAGAAAAATATAGCCAGAGTAAATTCTACCTTATATGAGGGTCTAGAAACTATATTTTTATTAAGTAATCCTAAATATTCCTTTGTATCATCTAGTGGAGTGCGTGAAATAGCAGCCTTTAAAGGTGATGTTTCAGCCTTTGTAAGCAAAAGCGTCGAGAAAAGAATAAAAGATAAATATAATTATTAGGAGGATGTATGGCAAACAAAATAACTGATCTTATCTATGAGATGGAAGACATAATGGAAGAAGCAAGCTCTGTACCATTTTCTAAAAAGGTAGCAGTAGATCCTGATGAAATTTATGATGTACTTAATGAGATGAAAGACTCATTACCAGAAGAAATAAAACAAGCTCAATGGGTAACAGAGGAGAAAGAAAGAATTTTATCTGAAGCAAGTAATGAAGCCGATAGCAGACTTAATCAAGCAGAAGGTGAAATCAAAAACTTTAAAGAACAAGCAAAGAGCCAATTCCAAAGAATGGTTAGCGAACATGAAATAACCCAACAAGCTAGAGCTGAAGCTGATAGAATTTTACAAGAAGCAGCTGCTGAGGCTAAACATATAAAGGCTCAATCTTATGAGTATGTAGATAAGTTATTCTCAGGCTCAATAGATAATTTTAGCGGCCTAGTTCAACAATTAGAAAAAATTAGAAATAATATGCTAGAAAATAAATAAGATAAAACGTCCAAGACATAAAAGTTATGTTCTTGGACGTTTTTATTTAAATGGTTTATTATTATGGATGTAATCATAGTTTATTTCTCTTCCAATAGCTAAATTATAGAGATTAGAAGCATTGATCATTTTTTGAAAAATAATTAAATTATCTTGGTCTAACTTATTTGAATCGGACTTATTTATAACAATATCAACCTTATCGTTGAAATCTTTAAATATTTTGGTTGATGTTTTATTGTAGGCTAAAATTTTTATAAAATTAATATCTATATCATTAAGCTTAAAGCTATTATCAAGAATATAATTTAGGATAAGCCTACTTATCCTAGATTTAGTATACCTAGTACTTGTGGCCTTATTAATAAAATCGTTAAAATACCTGTTTTTATCTACAAGTTTTATTAAATAGTTTTCAATACCCTCTTCATAACCTATAATATCAGTCATAGCCTTTTTCTCAACAATTAGCTTATAGGTAAAAATTTTATAGAAAATCTCATCATCGATTTTATCATATATTTTTAAAAAATTAGAGAGATTCTTATAAGATGTTTTAGGCATAAGGTTTCTTATTTGAGACGAAATATTATTTCTTATAGCGGTAGATGAGGCATAACATTTATCATTAATAAATATATCCCTATTAAGACTTCCAATTCTACAAATTGGATATGGCTTAATTTGTGAATCTAATCTATGAAGAGCCTTCATGTATTCAAGAGCTAAAATATTATTGGCTGAAATAAAATCATCTCCCACAAGCCTAGCAATAGCAGTGTTAAGAGCTTTTGTATATGATAAACCACCTGCAAGATACTTTTTAAGCTCTTGATTAATAAAATTGTAATTATTAATTGCTATTTTGGCTTTTTCCAAAAAATCTTTTTCATCTAGGTTTTCAATACCAAAACATAGGTAATCAATTCCCATTTTATTTAGGATCTCAATAGATTTAAAAGCAAAAAATTCAGCTGCCTGTAGACTAATGAAATTAGGCATTTCTATAACAAGATCAAAACCATTTTCTATTGCAGTTTGGGCTCTTATAAATTTGTCGCTGATAGCAGGTTCACCTCTTTGGACAAAATCACCACTCATAAAGGATATAGCAAAATCACAGGCAAGCTCTTCTTTAGCTTTATCAAGCAAGTATTTATGGCCATTGTGAAAAGGATTAAACTCTGAAATTATGGCAAGTTTTTTCATACGCACCTCTTTTTATTCATTATACTTATAAGCCCTATTTTATACATCTATTCTAGATGTAAAATGATAAAAGCTGATGAATAAAATTTTCAATTATCTCTTATATATGGTATAATAATGTAAGAATACAGCCAAGGAGGAATTATGATTTCAGCTAACGATTTAAGAAAAGGTGTAACATTTGTATACGATGGGGATGTTTATCAAGTTGTAGATTTCCAACACGTAAAACCAGGAAAGGGTGCAGCATTTGTTAGAACCAAAATAAGATCAGTAATGAATGGTGGAGCAAAGGATGTAACCTTTAACCCAAATGAAAAATTTGAAAATGCCGTTATTTCTACAAAAGAAATGCAATATTTATACAATGATGGTCAACTATATTATTTTATGGACCCAGAAAGCTTTGAACAAATTGGTATAGAAGAAGAGGCAGTTAAAGAGGCTATCATCTATGTAAAAGAAAATGATAATGTTCTTATTAAATTTTATGAAGGCAAACCATTCTCAATTGATCCACCAAACTTCGTAGAACTTAAGGTAGTAGAAACAGAACCAGGTGTAAAAGGTGATACAGCTACAAATGTTACAAAGCCAGCAACAGTTGAATCTGGAGCAGTAATAAACGTTCCAATATTTGTCAATGAAGGTGATGTTATCAAAATAGATACAAGAAGTGGAGAGTATCTATCTAGAGTATAGGAGTATTAGATGACTAACAATTTTAAAGATGGATCAGTCAAAATTGCAGATGAAATTCTAGATCAAATTGCAACAACAGCTGCTGAAGAAGTCTATGGGGTATATGAGGATACTTCCGAAGAAGGATTCATGCATTCCCTACAAAATAAGGCTACCAAAACAAGTATTAAAAAAGTAGCTGGTAATCTTGTGATAGATATAGATTTATCACTAGATAAGAATATAAACGTTAGAAAGACCGTGAAAAAAGTCCAAAAAAATGTCAAAGATGTAATAGAAACAATGACAGGAATTGGAGTTAGCAGGGTTAATATTAACGTTAATAGATTAGAAATTTGATGAATAGAAGGCAGCAGAGGGAGTGGGTTTTTAAGCTCATCTACCAAGATTCAATTAACGACATAAAAGATAATAATGATTTATATCAAAATCACGACCTAAGTGAGGATGAAACATATATAATTAAGTCTATAAATTCATACAAAGATCATTATGATGAGATTGTAGCAAAGCTAGAAGATAATCTATCTACTAAATTTTCTAATATGAGCAGGATTGCAAAATCAATAATCTATCTTTCTATAAATGAAATCTATTATTTGGATATACCTGTTTCAGTCTCAATAAATGAAGCGGTTGATCTTGCTAAAAAATATTCGACCAATGATGAATATAAGATTATAAATAAGATATTAGGTGACATAGTTAGAAAAGATAAAAAATGAAAAAGCCCCTGACAGTTAAGCAATTTAATGAGTATATAAAATCAAATATCAAACATGATCCTATTTTTAGAAGAATCTATATAAGTGGAGAACTAGCCAATGTAAGGATAAATAACCATCACTTATATTTTTCATTAAAGGAAGAAACAGACCTAATAGATTGTGTAATATATTATTATGAGGATAAGGATATTTCCTTTGACTTTGAGACCGGAAAGAAAATTCTTGTTAAAGGTAACTTATCCTATAATAATTATTCCTCAAGACTCATAATAATAGCAAATGAAGTTGAAGATGAAGGTATTTCTAAAGCCTATTTAGAATTTTTAAAGTTAAAAGAAGAATTCATAAAAAAGGGATATTTTGATCAGGAAAATAAAAATCCAATCGATAAGCTAGTCAAAAAAATAGGTCTAATTACTTCGAAAGATGGGGCAGCTATAGTAGATTTTATATCGATGATTAACTCAAGACCTAATGATATAAAGATCTTTCTAAATCCTGTAAAAGTTCAAGGAGAAGAATCTTCTGAGCTAATAGAAAAGGCAATTAGAAGATTAGATGGTCTAGAACTGGATGTGATTGTTATAACCAGAGGAGGAGGGTCAAACGAAGACCTTTCAAGCTTCAATCAAAAAGAAGTTATAGAGGCTATACATAAAGCGAAAACACCTATTATAACAGCAATAGGCCACAACATAGATAGGACTCTTTCGGATTTAGCAAGCGATCTAAGTCTTCAAACACCAACTGAAGCTGGTTCTTACTTAATCAGCTTCTATGAGGACTATCATAAAAAATTAGATAATTTATTTAGGCAAAAAGCTAAGGAAATTGAAAATATCCTGGACAACTATGCCTTAAAATTAGAATACCTTAAAAAAAGAATCGCTATTAGCAATCCAAAGCTTATCTTAGATTCTAAATTTAAGGATCTTTCTAAATTAGGCCTAAGAATAGATAAGGCAATAAGGGATAATTTAGTTTATAACGATCAAAAGCTTAAAAGCCTGTCCTTTAATTTAAAGGCAGTAGAAAAAATTATTGAATATTCAATAAAACAGATACAAATTGAATATGATGATAGATTGGTTTTTTCTAAACATTCACTTAAAACTGATGATCTTGTAAAACTTATATTTAGCGATGGAGAAGTACTAGCAAGGATTATTGATGGATAAATCATTTGAAGAAAATTATAAGAAAATAGAAAACTTATTAGAAGAAATAGAAGACAACAAAGATAACTTAGATAAGAGTGTAAAACTTTATAAAGAAGCTAAAGAACTCTATAGGAAATTAGAAGGAAATTTAGAAGATTATAGGGCTAAGGTAGAAATAATTGATAGTGATGAATAAAGAAGAATTTATTAAGATATTAAATAAGAATAAGAAGGACATTGATGAGAGGGTAAGAGCCTACTTTCCAAAAGAGGGTCTTATTAATGAGACAATGACCTATGCTTCAGATGGCGGCAAAAGAATAAGGGCTAGTCTGTATCTGGAAAGCAAGAAAATGTTTTCAGACTCTCTCAGTGAAGACGATTATAAGATGGCCCTAGCTATTGAATTAATTCACGCCTATTCTTTGGTCCATGATGATTTGCCTGCCATGGATAATGATGACTATAGAAGGGGGATGGAGAGCCTTCACAAAAAATATGGTGAAGACATAGCTATATTAACTGGCGATGCCCTCTTAAATGAAGCAGCCATTATCCTATTTGATATTGCTATTAATAACAATACATATCTTAAAGCTGGTAAGTATATAATGGAAAGAGCCTCTAAGAGAGGCATGATTCAGGGCCAAATCCTAGATCTAAGGAAATATGTCAAAGTGGATAAATCCTATCTTTTGGAAGTCTATAGTAAGAAAACTTCAGATCTTTTTAAGGCAGCATGCATTGGAGCAGCACTTTCAGCTAAGGCTAATGATAGAGAAATTAAACTACTTACATTATATGCTGAAAACCTAGGCCTAGCCTTCCAAATACAAGATGATTTACTCGAAGATACATATGAAGATGAACTAAATATACTTAATATAATGACTAAAGAAGAAGCTATTTCTCTCCTTGATTCAATTAATAAAGACGCAAGAGAAGCTATTTCTAATTTTAGCCATAACGAATTTCTAACTTATCTTATAGATTATTTATCAAAGCGAAGTTATTAGGGGATATTATGAAAAAATACACTAGACAAAGATTAATATTAGATATCATTCAGAATAATGATGTCAAAACGCAAAGCCAATTATCTGAGATCCTAAGAGATCAAGGAGTAAACGCTACCCAAGCTACTATTTCTAGGGACATAAAAGAGCTAAGAATATCAAAGGTTCAAAGTGATGACTATGAATATAAGTATACAGTAGTTGATGCAGTTTATGATACGCTTACAGAAAGGATTGAGAAGATTTTTAAGGAAGCTGTTCTATCAGTTGAAAAATCCTCTCAACTTGTAGTTATCAAGACTATATCATACTGTGCAACTGTTTGCGGACAATATATTACTAATGCCAAGCTAGAGAATGTTGGAGGAATCGTAACCGGTATAGACACAATCTTTATCACTCCAAAAGATTCAAAAACTATTGACGATTTAGTAGAAGAATTAAGAGATCTTGTAAAATAATGCTTGCCGAGCTTTATATAGATAATTTTATAATAATTAAAAAAGACCATATATTTTTTGAGGACAAGTTTAATGTAATAACAGGCGAGACTGGTTCAGGTAAGTCTATAATACTTGAAGCAATAAATTTGCTTTTAGGAAAGAGAGCCAGTAAGGATATTATTGGCAAATTTAAGGACTCTACAATTATTGAAGCTGTATTTATCCTAGCTGAAGATCAAAAATTATATCTTGAGAATAAAGATATAAGTTTTGATGATGACAAACTTATTATTACCAGAAAAATAAGCGATAAGTCCTCATCTATAAGGATAAATGGTAGGCTTTCAAATTTAAACATCTTAAAAGATATAGGAGAATTCTTAATTGACATTTATAGGCAAGGTGATAGCAATGTTTATATGAATAAGTCTAATTATATAAACTTGATAGATTCTTACCAAAATGACCAAGAAACAAAGTCTTTAAGAGAATCGTTAAAAGACTTATCTAGAGAGAAAACTGATTTTATAAAAAAATTTCAAGACTTAGACTTAACAGATGAAGAGTTAAGTAGGGAAAGAGATCTTATTGATTATCAAATAAAAGAGATTGAAGCTATAGATTTATTTAATTTAAATGAAGATGAAATAGAAAGTGAATATCAGAGGCTATCAAATATATCAAGTTTGAGAGACAGCTTTTATCAAATGATTGAGATCATTGATTCTGATGATTATCAGATCCCATCTATCAGTAGTTTATTAAATGAAGCATCCTCAGCAATTTCAAATTATGTAGGTATAGATAAAAAATCGGAAGACTTATATGATAGGCTAATTTCAATATCAGATCAGCTTAATGATATATATTCAGAAGCTGATTCATATGTGGAAATTTTATCCACTGACCCTGAAAGATTGCAGGCTCTTGATGATTTAAATAAAAAACTCTTTGACCTTAAGAGAAAATATGGCAACAGTATAGATGATATCAAAGCCTATTATGAAGGAATGAAAGACCGTCTTGATGAGTTAAATCAAATAGAAGACCTAAGAATAAATATAGACTCTAAAATAGCAGATATAGACAAAAAAATGCTAGATAAGGCTGATAAGTTACATGCTATTAGAGTTAAGAAAATAAAAGAACTTGAGTCGTCAATCAATAAAGAAATTGTGGAATTAAATATAAAAAATGGTAAATTTAAAGTTGACCTTAAAAAGGCTGACACAATTTATGGTGATGGATATGATGATATAGATTTCTTGATAAGAACTAATAAAGGAGAAAACCTATCATCCCTAACTAAAACTGCATCAGGTGGTGAAATTTCCAGGATAATGCTTGCCTTTAAAGAGGTTTTTGCAAGCTTTGATGATATAGATACAATGATTTTTGATGAGATAGACACTGGAATAAGTGGGAGAACTGCACAAATAGTTGGTGAAAAAATCCTTGATTTATCTAAGAAAAGACAAGTAATAGCTATAAGTCACCTGCCGCAGCTAGCATCCCTAGCTAATAACCATATATTAGTTAGCAAGGAAGATGATAAAGATGCCACGATTTCTTACTCAAAAACAATAAAAGGGGAAGAAAGAACCCTCGAAATAGCAAGATTAATTGCAGGTGTCGATATTACGGAAACTACTAAAAAGTCAGCAAGAGAAATCTTAAAGATGGCGGAGGAATTAAGAAATGAATGAGCAAAAATTTTACGAAAAAACCATTAAATCAGATACAATCTACGATGGAAAGATTCTTAAATTGAGGGTTGAAACTGTAGAGCTTGAAAATAAGAGATATTCTAAAAGAGAAATTGTTGACCACCAAAAAGGAGTAGGAATAATCGCTTTTGATGGTGAAGACAAAATCTGGATGGTAAAACAATATAGAAAGGCTATTGATAAAATAACCTTAGAAATTCCTGCTGGTCTTGTTGATCCAGGTGAAATGCCTATTGAAACTGCGAAAAGAGAATTACAAGAGGAAGTTGGATATTTTCCGGAAACTATATCTTATCTATTTGATATGCACGCTTCTCCTGGCTTTACAAATGATAAACTATCATTTTTTCTAGCCAAGAATTTAGTTAAGTCTAGTCTTGACCAAGATGAGGATGAAAATGTTGAAGCACTTTCAATAGAAATAAAGGAACTTTACAAAATGGTTGAAAATGGTGAAATTACTGACGCCAAAACAATTATAGCTATTTTATATTGCTTAAAATTATTAAATGAAGCTTAATATCGAACTAGAGGCCTTTGAAGGGCCTTTTGACCTTTTATTGAAGCTAATCGATAAGCAAAAGATAGATATATACGATGTAAAAATAGAAGATATTACAGGCCCATTTTTAGAAGAAGTCGGCAAAATGAATATCGATTTGCCTTCTCTTTCTGAATTTATATATACGTCTTCTATACTTTTGACGATAAAGGCAAATAAGCTCTTACCAAAAGAAGAAAATGAAGGCTTGGAAGAAGATTTTTTGGCTTACTTGATAGAATATAAAAAAATCAAGTCTGTCCAAGAAGATTTTAAATACCTTGAAGATGAAGCTCGTAAAATTCATGTAAAGTATCAAGAAGATTTGACTAGCTTTGAAAAAGAGGAAATAATCATTAATCAAGATATAGACATCCTATCTAGAGAATTTAAGAAACTATTAAATAGGCTTAAAAATGAAGAAAAATCTGAATCCAAGATATTTGAGCAAGAGACTATGCCAGATGTTAATGATTATCTTATTAGCCTTAGGAAAACTTTGAATTTTTCCAGAGAATTAAAGCTAAATGATATAACAAAAAGAATCATTACCAAAGCAGAGTGTATAGCAACTTTTTTAGCCTTATTAGAAATGGTAAAACTCAAAGAGATATACCTAAGTCAAGAAGATGTTAATTCGTTTAAAATAGTTAAGAGGGAAAATGACAAGTGATGAAATAAAAGGACTTATAGAAGAAATTTTATATATTTGGGGCGAACCCTTAGATTTTGATGACCTATCAAAGATATTATTCGATATTGACAAAAAAGAAATAAAAACAGCTCTTAAAGAATCTATTGAAGAGAGAAATAACAGAAATACTGGTCTAATCATTAGAAAATATGGCAAGTCCTATCAATTTTCAACAAGAAAATCAACTGACAAATACCTAGAAAAATTAGTGGCCAAGTCAGAAAAAAAACTCTCAAACTCAACCCTGGAGACCCTATCAATAATTGCCTACAAACAACCAATTACAAGGGCAGAAATAGATAAAATAAGGGGAGTTAATTCTCAATCAACAATTGATTCGCTCCTTGATAGGGGACTAATTGTTGAAAAAGGGAGGCTAGATAAGATAGGTAAGCCAATAATATTTGGAACAACAGATGAGTTTCTAAAATATTTTTCAATATCTTCACTTGAAGATTTACCTGAAATAAAGATTGGTGATGATAATGAGGATAAATAAATATATAGCAAATACTGGCTTTACTTCTAGGCGAAAAGCTGATGATCTAATCAAAGAAGCTAGGGTAAAAGTAAATAACATATTAGTAACTGAACCTGGTTATAAAGTAAAAGAGACTGATGAGGTCTCAGTAGATGGTCAAGTCCTTAAGTTAGAAGAAAAATTTTATATTAAATTATACAAACCTGTTGGCTATATCACATCAAATTTTGACCCTTATAATAAATTAGACTTAAATGACTTGGTAGATATAGATAAGAGGTTTTACGCTGCTGGTAGACTTGATAAGGATAGCGAAGGGCTATTGATTATTACTAATGATGGTCAATTTACCAATAACATCATTCACCCTAAATTCAAACTGGATAAAGAATATATTGTAGATGTAGATAAAACCTTAAGCAAAAAAGAAGAAAATCTTTTTATGCAAGGTCTAGACATAGGAAATGGTGAACATACATCAGATGCCTATATAAAGCTAATTGGAAATAAAAAATATCAGGTGATAATTCATCAGGGATATAATAGACAGATTAGAAGAATGTTTGCATATTTTAATATCAATGTAAATAGGCTAAAAAGAATAAGAATAGGAGATATTAGACTCTCAGATCTTAAAGAAAAAGACTATAGGTACTTTGACAAGGAAGAGATGCTCTTTGTTAAAAAAGTTAAAAGGTAGGAAACTATCTTTTTTTGTGGGAAAAATCATATGAATAAAATAGGAATTATTGGAGCAGGACCAGCTGGACTTATGACAGCAATACTTGCAAAAAATGAAGATAACGAAGTATACATCCTTGAGAGAAATTCTAAAATAGGTCAAAAATTAAAAATGACTGGTGGGGGAAGGTGCAATATCACCAATTTATCTTATGATGGAGATTTCCTAGATAAGGTAGTAAAAAACAAGAAATTTGTCTACTCTGCCTTTGCTAAATTCAATAATTACGACTTGATAGACTTATTTGAAAGTCAAGGAATTGGGACAATTGTTGAAGATGATGGAAGAGTATTTCCTAAATCACAACAGTCACAAAGCCTTATTGACTTTTTCTATAAAAAAATAAACGACTTAGGTATAAATTTATTAACAAATACAAAAGTTCTAGATATTAAGAAGAATAAAAAGTATATTGTCAAAACTGATAATCATAAATTTGAATTTGATAGTCTCGTTATAGCTACTGGAGGTAAGTCGTATCCTAAAACAGGATCAGATGGTCTAGGATATAAGCTATGCAAAAAACTTGGCCACCATATTAGAAAAACGAGTCCTGTACTAGTTCCAATCTTTATTAAAGATAAACTTAAGGTCAAAGCCCTGTCCCTAAAGGATGTAGGTCTTAGCCTAGAGTCTGATAAAAATAATGTAAGTCAAGTGGGAGATATATTAATAAATTCTAATTTTATTACAGGTCCTGTTGTACTTAGGGCAAGTTCATTAATTGATACAGATAAGGTAAATAATATTTATATAGATTTTTTTACAAAATACACTTATAATGAATTAGATGACCTCTTACTCGATTTAATAAATCAAAACCCTAAAAAATCTATTATAAATATACTAAAATCTATAATTAAAGATAGCTTGGTAGGGGTAATCGGTCAAAGACTTAAAATTGATAATAATCTAAGGGCAAGTGAGCTTAGTAGGGACTTGAGGATGTCAATAGTAGGAAATTTAAAGAAATTCAGGCTAGATTTCCTTAAATTTGGTGGTTATGAATCAGCGGTTGTCACCAGGGGAGGTGTAGACTTATCTGAAATAAACCCAAGCAACATGATGTCAAAAAAGATTGAAAATTTATTTTTTGTAGGAGAAATTCTCGATGTTGATAGCCTTACAGGAGGATACAATCTTCAAATTTACTTTTCTACAGCTTACGCATGCGGACAATATATAAGGGAGAAGATATGACATATATTATAGCAATGGATGGACCAAGTGGTTCTGGCAAATCAACAGTTTCTGAAATTTTGGCTAAAAAATTAGGAATTGAATACTTAAATACTGGCCTAATGTATAGGGCTGTAACCAAGTTTTTCTTAGATAAGGGCATGGATGAAAGTACTGATGATAAAGTATTAACCAGGATGATTGATGATATAAAGATTGATTTTAAGGATGGAAGATTATATCTTTTAGGAAGTGATGTCACTAAAGACCTAAGAAATGATCAAATAACAGCTAATGTATCTTGGGTGTCTGCTAAATCCTACGTTAGGGAGAAGATGGTAGATCTTCAAAGACAAATAGCTAAAAATACTTCTTTTATCCTAGATGGTAGGGATATTGGAAGTGTAGTATTTCCAAATGCTAAATATAAATTTTACCTAACTGCTTCTGCCCTAACAAGAGCTAAAAGAAGGTTTGACCAAGGTGAATCCGACTTAAGTGTAGAAGAAATTGAAAAGGCAATTATAAAAAGAGATGACTATGATTCCCATAGAGAAATTTCGCCATTGAAGGTGGCAGAGGGGGCAATATTAATTGATAACTCAGAACTTAATATTGACCAAACAATTGACCTGATACTTTCATATGTGGAGGAAAGTGATGTTTTATAAGTTTTTGGTAATACTTGTAAGGATTTTACTTTTTCCTTTTTACAGGATCCACGTTCATGGTAAGGAATTTATACCAAAGGATGCAAATTTTATAGCATGTGCAAATCACTGGTCAAATCTCGATCCATTTTTCCTTGCTATATCCCTACCTATAAGATTTTATTTTATGGCAAAGAAAGAACTTTTTGAAGTCCCAGTCCTCAGAACTCTTTTAAAAAAAGCAGGAATGTTTCCAGTAGACAGACAAGGAAATGACCTAAAGGCCTTAAGACATGCCATAAACCTTATTAAGGAAGACCATACTCTTGGAATTTTCCCTGAAGGTACTAGGGTTAAAACTATTGATAGGGAAAACATGAAAGAGGGAGTTGGATTCATAGCTTTGAAAGCTAAGGCTGATATCTTACCAATAGAGATTGTTACAAATTATAAGGTATTTTCTAGGGTGGATATTTATGTTAAGGAGCCTATTAAGATAGAAAAGTATTCAACATTTAAAAATAAAGAAGCAATGGAAAAAATTTCTGACCACATTTTCATAAATTTATATGAACATAGGAAAGAATTGAAAGAGAGTAAGTAATGGAAATTATAATTGCAGAAAATTCTGGATTTTGCTTTGGGGTAAAAAGAAGTGTAGACCTTGCTGAGAAAGCTCTGGAATCAAAAAAAAATAAATATACCCTAGGTCCTTTAATCCACAACCCACAATTAGTAGCAGATTTTGAAAAAAAAGGACTAAAAGTTATTGATCATGAACAGGCTCTAAAAATCAAAGATTCTTTGATAGTTATAAGGGCCCATGGTGAAGATAAAAGCTTCAAAGATAAGCTTATTGCTAATGGTAACGAGCTTTATGATGCAACTTGCCCTGTCTTAAATAGTATCTATAAGAAGATTGAAACAAAAGAAAAAGAAGGTTATCAGGTAATAATTGTTGGAGATAAGAAGCATCCAGAAATAATTGCTATGGAATCTTTTATAAACAATGGTATAGTAATATCAGATGAGACTGAAGCAAAAAATATTAAGAATTATGAGAAGCTATATGTAGTTAGCCAGACTACAAATAGGTTTGAATTTTTTGTAAATATTGCTAACAAGTTAGAAGAAAATAATGATAGTGTAGTAATAGAAAACACAATATGCAATGCTACAAAATTAAGGCAAGAGTCTGCTAAAAAATTAGCGGCTTCTGTAGATTGTATGATTGTAGTTGGTGGTTTTAATAGTTCTAACACAAACAAGCTATATCAAGTAGCAAGTTTGTATTGTAAAAATGTTTTAAGGATTGAAACTGTTAAAGATCTACCTTTGCAAAAGCTCTCTAAATTTAAAAAATTAGGAATAATCGCAGGTGCATCTACGCCTGATTCGATTATTAAGGAGGTAGTAAGTAGTATGGATGAATTCACAAAAGAAGAATTTATGAACAGTCTAGAGGATAGTTTAAAGAAGATTTACCCTAAAGAGGTGATCACAGGTACAGTAATCAACGTTAAGGATGATGAGGTATTTGTAGATATCCAATATCGTGCAGATGGTATTGTTAAACTAGACGAAATGACTGAAGAGGAACAAAAAGATCCTAAAAACAGTTTTGAAGTTGGTGATGATATAGACGTATTCGTTATCAAACTTGATGATGGTGAAGGAAATGTTAGCCTTTCTACAAGAAGAGTAGAAGGTATGAAAGCATGGAAAGAACTAGCTGAAAAGTTTGAAAATGACGAATTAGTACATGGTAAAGTTGTTGGCTTTAATAAGGGCGGTCTAACTGTTGAAGTTAATGGTGTAAATGGTTTCGTACCTGCTAGCCAAATAGCAACATACTTTGTTAAAAACTTAAAGAAATTCGTAGGTGAAGAATGGGATCTTAAGATCATCAGCATCGACGAAAGAAAAAATAGACTTGTTCTATCTAGAAAAGACGTACTTGAAGCAGAACTTGATGACCTTTGGGAAGATTTAGAAGAAGGTCAAGTAGTTACAGGTAAGGTAGCAAGACTAACTGACTTTGGTGCATTCGTAGAAGTTAACGGACTTGACGGATTACTTCACGTTTCAGACATAGCTTGGACAAGAGTTGAACATCCTTCTGATGTCCTAAATGTTGATGATGAAATCGAAGTTAAAATCCTAAAACTTAACAAAGAGAAAAATAGAATATCTCTAGGTCGTAAACAACTTCTTGATAAACCATTTGAAAGCTTTGTAAATAGCCACAAAGTTGGCGATGTAGTTGAAGGTAAAGTAGTAAACCTACTTGACTTTGGTGCATTTGTAGAAGTAGCTGATGGTGTAGAAGGCTTAGTTCACGTTTCTGAAATTTCTTGGGATCATGTTGAAAAACCATCTGATGAGCTTACAGTTGGTGATACAATCGAAGTAAAGATAATCTCAATTGATACTGAAGATGAAAAAGTTGGTCTTAGCATCAAAGCTTTAAAAGAAGCTCCAGAAAGACCAGAAAGAAAACCTAGAAGACAAGCTAGAACAAACGATAGACCAAGAAGAAAAGTAGAGAGAGATAACTCTTCTGCATCATTTGGTGATGATGATCTAAATAACAACCTTGGTGATATGCTTGCACAAGCTCTATCAGCACAAGGCTCAGAAGATTTACTTGGATCTATTGAAGAAGACGCTGAGTAAGATTAAAAAAAATGGAGATGATTTTTATCATCTCTTTTTTTACTTAAAGGAGGAACATGTCTGATAAATTAGATAAATACAAAGATTTCTTTAGTGGAAAGACCTACAATATAACAACCTTTGGCTGCCAAATGAACGAGCATGATTCTGAAAGAATATCCTATATCCTAGAAGATTTAGGTTATAGATATGAGGAAGATAGGAATAAGGCAGATTTTATCTTGTTTAATACATGCTTAGTTAGAGAAAATGCAGAGCTAAAGCTTTATGGTCAAGTATCATCATTAAAGAAGTTAAAAAAAGAAAATCCTGAAAAAATAATAGCTGTTTCAGGATGTATGATGCAAACTGAAGTAGCCAGAAATGTTATAATTGACAAACATAAGGAAGTAGATATCATCTTTGGTACTAAAAATATCAACTCCCTTAAGGATTTAATCTTTAGATACCTTGAAACAAATGAAAGAGTTGTGGATATATCAACAGACAATGTCAAAGATGATTTTGTAAAATACAACACTCCAAATGATTTTCAAGCCTATGTAAATATAATGACAGGTTGTGATAATTTCTGCTCCTATTGTATAGTTCCTGAATCAAGAGGTAGAGAAGAATCAAGACGCCCTTCATCGATTATAGAAGAGGTAGAATATTTGGTTAACAATGGCTATAAAGAAATAACCTTACTTGGCCAAAATGTTAACTCTTATGGCAACAAAGCCGATTTCAAACACACATTCCCAGAGCTTTTAGAAAAAGTTGCTCAAATACCAAACCTTAAGAGACTTAGATTTACAACAAGTCACCCAAAAGATTTATCCGATGAGCTTATAGAAGTGATAAAGAGAAATGATAATATATGTAAATATTTCCACTTGCCACTTCAATCAGGCTCATCAAAGGTGTTAAAAGATATGAATCGTCACTATGATCAAGAAAAATATCTCGAAAGGGTAAGGAAACTTAAGGAAGAGATACCAGAAATTGCTATATCAACAGATATAATTGTAGGCTATCCTACAGAAACAGAAGAAGACTTTAGGGAAACTCTTAAGGTTTGCGAAATAGCCCGCTATGACACAGCCTTTACCTTCAAATACTCACCTAGACCAAAGACCAGGGCTGCAAAACTTAGGCCTTTAGATGATGATGTAGTCCAAGAAAGATTTGATAGGCTCTTAGATGTCTTATATCCTCATTTTTATGAAAAAAATAAAACTTATATAGGTAAAACTGTAGAGGTCTTGTTAGAATCAGAGAGTAAAAATAATCCAGAAGTTCTCACAGGTAGAACTGATGATTATAAACTCGTCCACGTAAAGGCTGATAAAAGCTTAATTGGCGAGTTTGTAAAAGTAAAAATAAATGAAAATACATCCTTTACAATATCAGGAGACTTAGTAGAATGAGCCCAGCCTTAGCTGGGCTTTTGCTATTTAGAATAAATATATAAATGATAATAGTTATCTAAAAAGCTTTTTTTATAAAAAAAAGTACGGTACAATATGTTATTGTCAGGAAAGGAGGTTTTATGAAAGATGTTTCTGTAAAAGCAAAGGCTAAATTAGGGAAACTTTTGGATGATTATTTGCTTGAAAGAACTATAAATGAGAATGATTTAGATAGAAAAGTTTCATATTTAAAGAAAAATTACGAATTTTTATCAGCTAATGATGACAAACTTGTTGTGGAAGAAAAATTAAATAATTATTTCTTCAAGCAAATTAGGTCAATCGAGTTCTTTTTAAGAGGCTTAGATAAGAAATTTTACAAATTATACTTCTCAATAAATAAGATTTATTTGATACAAGAAATAATTACAAGTATCTTAAATAATTCTTTAGCAGATAACTATAAATATTTTGTTAGTAGCCCATTTTTTGAAGGTATGGAGCTTTCAGCTAATTTTTCATTACATGATTTTGTTGAATCTATAAAAGATAAGCATATTAATAGAGTCCTAAAACCATTTTTAAATGAAAATATGGATCAAGACCAATTGATATTCCTATCTTCTAATGCGCTTATTAAATTATACTATAGAGACTTACTAAAAATGAGTGAAAAATTCCCTAGTCGTGATTATAAGTACATCAGCAAATATATAGCTGAAGAAATAAATTTATTAAATTTTGAAATGCTTTACAGGTTAAAATCATTTTTTGAAATAAATAATAATGAAGTTTTTAACTACCTTATAGAGGGTGGATATCTGTTTAATGCAGACAGACTTAGAGAGATATCTAATCTTAATAAGGACGAATTTATAGAGTATTTTTCTGATAGTAGGTATAAAAATATTTTTGAAAATGAAGATTTAGTTTATAAAAGAATACAAGATAGGCGCTGGAAAAATTCTAGAGATGAAATAATCAATGAGAATTGTGACATCCTATATGTTATTTCTGCAATGAATCTTTTATACTTGGATATTAAAAATATTATTTCTATATTAGAAATGGATGAAAGATACGATTACAATCAGAAAAGAGAATTGTTAATAGGAAGGTAGATATGGCAGTAGAAAAAATGAACCTAGTCAATATTACATCCAGACTAGAAAATCTTACCGATTTATTAAAGGATGTAATAAATATAGGTCAAATCGAACCAATTGATGCTTTTGGTCAAGTGGCTAGTAGAGCTTTCTCTGTCAAGGCTAGCAGTGAGAATGTCGAACTGACCGAGGATATGAATAGTATTACAAGTTTTCAAGGTCTTACTAAAGAAGAACTTGAGAAACTTGACTATCTAAAGAAATTTTTTGATATCAAAGATGATGAAAAAATCGGTAAAATAACAAAAGTTATTGACAAAGAAGAGCTTGACAGACTATATACTAGACTTGAGCCGATGATTAAAAGACGAGAAGACCTTGTTGAAGAAAGAGAAAAATTATTATCTTATAAGAATAATTTGGAAATTCTAAATAGGGCAGATGTTGATATTGATAAGATTAAGCACTTAAACTATTTCGACTTTAGATATGGCGAGGTAACAAAAGATGGTAGATTTATTCTAAAAAATAACTACGAAAATATACCATCACTAATCATCCACCTAAATGATGAAGATACAAAAAGTGCTGATGCAATTAATACTTTAATAGAACTAGATAATAAGACTAGCGAGAGAAGAAAAAGTGTTGATGAAATAATCGAAAATGAAAAAGCTGAAAGCTTAAAAGTTGCTAATAAGATTGATCAAACTTATCTTGAAAAAATCACAAGAGAAGTAGCAGAACTAAATAAAAACAACGAAGATGAAATTAATAAAGAAGCTAGTGAAATTAAAAAATCTTTTTCTGACAAGAAATCTAGCATTGAAAGCTTATACAAGGACAAGGTTGACTTGTTAGTAGATGAAGCTTTTGGAAAGATAATAAAGGAGGATGGCAATGACAGATAAAATTAAAAATTCAAAAGAAAATTATCTATTAGTCTATCCAAAACAGGTCAGTGCAGATATAGGTAGGGCAGTAAATACAATGGGCTTTATCGATATGGAACTTCCTGATGAAAATCTTGATGCAATAGAGGCTAAGTTAGAGAATATAGATAAGGAATTGGATTCTTTAGAAAAAGACATTGATAATTTCAAGGGCAAAAATGAAGAAACATTTGAAGCTTTACCTAGTACTGTTGAATACTATGAAAAGAGCGAAGATATCATTAGTAAGATGGCCAAGGGTGAAAAATACTTATATCTTACAGGTTGGGTTCCAAATTCTAAGGTAAAAGATTTTGAATCTTTAGCCAGAAAATACGCTAAAACTAACGTAGAAGTAAAAAAAAAATATAATCAAGAACCACCAACTAAGTTAAGAAATAACAAGCTATTTAGACCCTTCGAATTCCTAGTAAATATGTATGGAGCACCTAATTACAACGAAATTGACCCAACACCATTTTTCGCAGTAACTTATATGCTCCTATACGGAATGATGTTTGGTGATTTAGGTCAAGGATTAATTTTCATCCTTCTAAGCTTCTTTGTAGATAAGATAAATAAGACCTTTGGATCACTTATTAGAAGAATTGGATTTTCAGCCTGTTTCTTTGGTTTAATGTATGGATCATTTTTTGGAATTGAGACATTAATTCCTACATTACTAATCAAACCATTTGATAATATAATGAAAGTCCTTATAGCATCAGTAGCTTTTGGTATAATGCTACTTGTAATTGCATATTGTCTAGGAATTTATAACAAATTAGTAAAACAAAAAAATATCGAAGAAGGAATCTTCGGCAAGGAAGGTCTTGCTGGACTTTTGATGATGATTTCATTTGTTTTATTGATACTCAATATAGTAAAAGTAAATCCGCTTCCAATGCCTGTCGCTCTTTGTCTATTGATAATATCAATTATAATGATTGTATTTTCAAAGCCTATAGCAGCTAAGATTGAAAAAAGAGATGAAGTTTTTGAATCAAGCGCATCTGATTATTATGTTGAAAGTTCATTTTCAATAATAGAAGCCTTACTTTCAGTTTTTTCAAATCTTGTTTCATTTACAAGGGTTGGAGCATTTGCCATTAACCACGTAGGTCTTTATATGGCCTTTGAAGTTATGAGTAAACTTGTTGGTGGTGGAATATTTGGAATAATAATATTAATATTTGGTAATGTTTTAATCATTGGCCTTGAAGGAATGATTGTCTTTATCCAAGGTCTAAGACTAGAATTTTATGAAATGTTTAGTAAGTATTATCAAGGAAATGGTCGTAAATTTAGACCAATTAAGGAAAACTAATTTATAAGGAGAAGAATATGATTAAATACACAGCATTACTTGCATTAGCAGTTGTCATTATGACAATTTATTCAGGTTTATACCTACTTAAAAATAACGAAGATAGTTCAAAAGCAAAGATAAAAAAAGCATTAAAGATAAATTTATTTACCTTTGTACCACTTATGTTGATGATTATGGTTTTAATTCTTCCATCAACATCAAAAGCAGCAGGAGAAGCTGCAGCTGCAACAGCTACAGCAAGTGATGGACTTAAATATATAGGTGCAGCCCTATCTACAGGACTTGCAACTATTGGTACTGGTTATGCAGTAGGTACAGTAGGATCTGCAGCACTAGGAGCAATTTCTGAAGACCAATCAATACTTGGTAGAACAATCATCTTTGTTGGTCTTGCTGAAGGTATTGCAATCTTTGGTGTAATTATTTCAATCCTAATCCTATACGCATAAAATGAAAGCAAAGATTCTAACAGATTCAAATAGCTTGCTTACAATGTTTCGACTAGGAGCGATTGAAGCAAGCTTAGTTGATGAGAATAATTTTGAAGAGGAATTTAAAAATTCATACAAGGATGAGAATCTTGCTATATTGATAATTACAAGGTCAGTTTATAATAAAAATAATAATAGGATTGATAATTATAGAAGAGATTACACAATGCCTTTGATTGTAATTATTGATGGCTGAAAGGATTAATTATGCTAGACTTAGAAGCAAAACTATCAAGTTTTAGAAAGATGGTTTGGGATGAAGAGAAGGTAAAAACAGATCAAGAATTATTCTTATCTACAGAAAAAAATTCATCCTATATCGACAATAAGAATAAGCAAAGAAGTCAAGAATTTGAAGCTAAGCTTAAAGATCGTAAAAACTTTCTAAAAATAAGAAAAAATGAAGAAGTATCAAAAATTAAGCAAGAAGAAAAAAACAACTTCTATGCTTACAAAGAAGAATTGCTTGATGATTTTTATAATAGATTAATTAGTAAACTTAGATCATATAAAAAAACAGATGCTTACAAAGAATCTTTACCTGTGGAAATAAAAAAGGTTATGAGAGAACTTTCTTTATCAGAAGATGAGATTGTCGTATGTGTAGTTAGTGATGACCTAGCTTTAATAGATTTTAAAAATAAGCAAGCAATGGATAACACTTATATAGGTGGCTTTATACTAAAAGATATCAATAATGAATTTAGATATAATTTTAGCTATAAAGAAAGAATTAGAGACAAAAAATATGAATTTGGTAAAAAATTATACCAAGTTCTTGAAAGTGAGCGTTTTAATGAATCCAATAATTAAAACAATTAATGGACCTGTTGTTTATGCTCAAAATGCAAGAAGCTTAAAAATTAGAGAGATGGTTTCAGTTGGTGATTTAAAACTAATTGGTGAAGTTATCTCTGTTGAAGGTGACCTTGCGACAATTCAGGTATATGAGGATACATCAGGTCTAAAAGTAGGAGAGGATATCATCTCTACATCTATGCCTTTATCAGTAAGGCTAGGTCCAGGTCTATTAGGAAATATGTTTGATGGTATAGAAAGACCTCTCAAAGATATAATGGATAAACACGGTGCCTTTATACCATCTGGTATTGGTTTTGATAACCTAGATCTTGAAAAAGATTGGGATGTTAAAATTAAATTTAAAAAAGGTGATAAGATCAAAAAAGCTGATATTTACGCCACTATCAAAGAGACTGAAGTCATAGAACATAGACTAATGTCTAGTTATGATGGTGTAATAATTGAAGCTAAGGAAGATGGTAAATATAAGCTTGAAGATACCATTCTTAAAGTAGAAAATGATGAGGGTGTTTTTGACCTTAAGCTTTACCAATATTGGCCAGTGAGAAATCCAAGACCAGTTAAAAAAGCATTGACCTTACAAAATATATTGGTTACAGGTCAAAGGGTACTAGATGTATTTTTCCCTATAGCAAAGGGAGGTACAGTTGCAATTCCTGGAGGATTTGGTACAGGTAAGACTATGCTCCAACACCAGCTAGCTCAATATTCTGATGTTGATATCATAGTATATATTGGTTGTGGTGAAAGGGGTAATGAGATGACTCAGGTACTTGAGGAATTCCCAGACCTGATTGACCCAAATACAGGCAAGGACCTTATGCAAAGGACAATCCTTATAGCTAACACTTCAAACATGCCAGTTGCTGCAAGAGAGGCAAGTATCTATACAGGTATAACAATAGCTGAATACTATAAGGATATGGGCTATGACGTAGCCTTAATGGCAGATTCTACTTCTAGATGGGCAGAAGCATTAAGGGAAATTTCCGCAAGGCTTGAAGAAATCCCTGCAGAAGAAGGCTATCCTGCCTATCTTGCATCAAGACTTTCAAAATTCTACGAAAGAGCAGGTTTCTTTGAAAACTTAAATGGCACAAAGGGTTCAGTAACATTAATAGGTGCTGTATCACCATCTGGTGGAGATTTCTCAGAACCTGTTACAGAAGCAACAAGACGTAGCGTAAATGTATTTTTGGGTCTTGATAGGAAACTTGCTTATTCAAGACATTACCCAGCTATAAACTGGCTAACTTCTTATACTAACTATCTAGATAAGATGCAAGACTACTATAAAGAGCATTACAATTCAGATATTATAGCTATAAGAAATAAACTTATGAATGTATTAATTGCAGAAGAAGAAGTCAAGTCAATCATGATGCTAGTTGGATCTGATGCCTTATCAGATGAACAAAAAAATATTCTAGATGTGGCAGCACTTATTAGAAATGGTTTCTTGCAACAAAATGCTTATAATGCAATAGATAAGTACGTGCCTGTAGATAAGCAAATAATGATGCTTGATATAATCGATAAATACAATAATCTAAGTGACCAAGCTCTAAAAGATGGTATTTCATATAAAAAGATTTATGATTCTGACCTATTAAACGAAATAAGCCAGATGAAATACAATGTCGAAAATGATAAATTAGAAAAGCTTAACCAGCTAGGCTCTAAGATTGAAAATTATTTTGCTAATTTGAGGGGGTAAGCTGTTGAGAAAAGAATATACAAAAATCAAAAAAATAGAATCTTCTATCATAGAAATAGAGAAGGTAAGCGATATAGCCTACAACGCCCTTGTTTCTGTTCATGCAGCAGGTATGGAGTTTGTAGGATCAGTGGTAATGGTTGATGATGATACCGTAACAATTGAAGTTTATGCCAACACCGACAATTTCTCTGTAGAAGATATTGTTGTTAGTTTCTACGAAAAACCACTAGAATTACCTCTAAACGAGAGCATTTTGGGTAGGACATTTAATGGTATAGGTCAACCTATTGATAATGGTGGGGAAATCTATGCAGAAGAAACTTATCCAGTTGAGGGTCTTGCCCTAAACCCAGTTGCTAGAGAATATCCTAGGGACTTTATCCAAACAGGTATATCAGCTATAGATACCTTGACTACTCTTATTCGTGGTCAAAAATTACCTATATTTTCTGGTTCAGGTCTACCACACAATGAAATAGCTGCTCAAATCATTAGACAAGCTAAATTAAAAACAGATGAAGACTTCGCCTTCGTCTTTGCAGCTATGGGTATAAAAAAAGATGAAGCAATGTTTTTTGAGGATGCTTTTTCAAAAGCAGGAGTTAAAGATAAGTTAGTTATGTATCAGAACTTAGCTGATTCTCCAATAATGGAAAGGCTTCTAGCTCCAAAGTGCGCACTTACAGCAGCTGAATACTTAGCCTACAAAAAAGGCTACCACGTACTTGTAATCATAACCGATATGACAAGTTATTGTGAGGCTTTGCGTGAAGTATCTTCTATAAGAGGAGAGATTCCTTCAAGAAAGGGATATCCAGGTTACCTTTATTCAAACCTAGCTAGCCTTTATGAAAGGGCAGGTATGATTGAAGGAGTAAAAGGGTCAGTAACCCTAATTCCAATCCTAACCATGCCTAATGATGATATTACTCACCCAGTTCCAGATTTGACTGGTTATATAACTGAGGGACAAATAGTAATAGATAGGAACCTTTCAAGCAAGGGAGTCTATCCACCAATAAATGTCTTGCCTTCTTTATCAAGGCTTATGAAAGATGGTATTGGTGAAGGCTATACAAGAAGTGATCACGAAGATGTAATGAACCAATTATATGAATCATATTCTAAGGTAATAGATGTTAGAAATATTGCCCAAATTGTCGGTGAGGATGATTTGTCAGCTGTTGATAAAAAATACCTAGAATTTGGTGACGTATTTGAAAGTAAGTTTTTATCACAGGCTCAAAATGAGAATCGAGAGCTTGAAGAAAGTTTAGATTTAGCCTGGGACATTTTAAAAATACTACCAAGAAATGAACTTCACAGGGTATCTGAGAAAAATCTTGATAAATTTATAGGTAAGGCCAATGAATAATGAGCAAATAGCAAGTAAAGCTAATCTCATAAAAGCTAAGGAAGAGCTAAAGCTATTAGATGTTGGTCTTGACATCCTTGATAAGAAAAGAAAAGCCTTAATGAATGCTCATGAGAGCAAAATTAAAGACAGGGATGCCTTAAATAAAAAAGTAAACCAAACAATGAATGAGGTAAGCCATAGTTTTAATAAGGCTATGACAAGCATAGGCCAGGCTAAACTTGAAAATTTAGCCGGTCTTATACCAATTGATAATTCAATCGAAACAAAGAATACAAAGTTCATGCAAACTGATATAGCAGAAGTAACTTTTAGTCCAAAGAAATTATCCTTATCTTATTCATTTTATCAGACAAACTCTCTATTTGATGAGGCATTAATAGCTTTTAATAAATTAAAAGCAGATATTTTCAAATTGGCAGAACTTGATAGTACTATAAATAATTTGGAAATCGAAATAAGGAAATCAAATAAAAAAGTTAATTCTTTGGAAAAAATTCAGATACCACAAAAATCAGAACTCATTAAAAGTATTTCTCAAAGTATTGAAGAAAAAGAAAGAGAAGAATTTTCTAAAACAAAAATTGTTAAAAGAAACAAAGAAAAAAAGTCATCGTAAAATATTACGATGGCTTTTTGCTTTGTTATTTTCTTTTGGATGGTCTAACCATTCTTACTTCTAGTGGTGAAACCCTATTATTATCGACAATACCATCATCATACTGGTTCTTTTGCATGGATGATGAAAGGGCAAGACCTATACAGGATAAAATAATCAGCTGGAAGGTACCTCCATTTGAAAAGAATGGAAGAGGTATACCAGTTACAGGCATAAGGCCGATAGTCATTCCAATGTTTTCAAATACGTGTATAAAAATCAGTCCAGCAATACCTGTTACAAGTAAGCTAATAAAAGTATTATTTGAAGTTTTTGCAATTAATACTAATCTAAGAATTAAAATTGCAAATAGGACTAGCATAATTATAGCCCCAACAAAACCAAGTTCTTCAGCTAAAACCGAGAAAATAAAGTCTGTTTCTTTTTCAGGTATATAACCATATTGGGATTGACTTCCATTGAGGTAACCTCTTCCACCAACCATTCCTGAGCCAATGGCTATCATACCTTGTTGTTGCTGCCAGTTTGATCCGGATGTATCTCTATTAGGGTTAAGGAAGTTTTCTATCCTATCAGCCCTAAATCCACTTAAATTGGTAAGAAGCACAACTCCTACAACAAGTCCAATAGCTAGTAAAATTCCAATCCACTTCCAAGAGATTCCTACAATAAAAATCATTGCAGCTATAAAAAACAAATACACCATGGATGTTCCAAAATCCGGCTGTAAAAGTATAAGAAATATTGGAAATCCAGCAAATAAAATAGTCAAGATAAGTGTTTTGATATTGTTTATTGTATATTTGTATTTATCAAGAAAGGCTGCTAAGCAGAAAATCAGAATTATTTTTGCAATTTCAGCTGGTTGAAAAGAAAAAGATCCGATATAAATCCAGCTTCTAGCACCCCATTCATCAAGGCCTCTTCCTAAAAATAAGGTTAGAATCAGCATTATTATCATACCAGCATACATAATCATGTAGGGCTTTTTTATAACATCTAAATCAATCGTACAAAGTACTCCTATTATTAAAAACCCTAATATTGTTGCAAAAATCTGTGTTTTGATAGATGCTAAATTCCCTCCATAAGCAGAATATAAAACTATCAGGCCATAAACTGAAAGACAAATTGTTACCAAGAATAAAATGATATCAAAGTCTTTAAAATTTTTCTTTTTTAAATTAAACATATTATCACTCCAATTCTTATTTATTATATAGCAGATGGCTAACAAAAACAATTCTTAGCGGGTAAAAATAAGTAAAGTATAATAAATAAGAAAGTTGGTGATATTATTTTATCTAAAAAAGACATAAAAAAAGTATTAGATCTTCTAGATATTATGTATCCAGATGTGGATCACTCAATGCTTGACTTTACAACCCCCTTTGAGCTTTTGGTAGCTACAATACTTTCAGCCCAAGCTACAGATGTAAGCGTAAATAAAGTGACAAAGGAAATGTTTAAGGAGGCAAATACTCCAGAAGATTTTGCAAATATGGATATTAAGACCCTAGAAAATTATATTAGGTCAATAGGGATATACAGAAATAAAGCCAAAAATATAAAGGCTGCAAGCAAGATTCTTATTAATGACTACAATTCAACAGTACCAAAGGATAAAAAGGAATTACAGAAGCTTCCTGGCGTTGGGAGAAAAACTGCAAATGTTGTTGTATCAAATGCCTATGGTATACCAGCTATTGCGGTAGATACCCATGTCTTTAGGGTATCTAACAGGATTGGCCTTGCAAATGCCACAAATGTTGATAAGACAGAAGATCAACTAGAAAAAAATATAGATCAGTCAAGATGGACTAAGACTCACCACCAGATTATTACCCATGGTAGGGCCCTTTGCAAGGCGAGAAATCCCTTGTGTGAGGAATGTCCAATAAATGAAATATGCGAATATTATAGGAGGCTAAATGATTAAATTATTTGCTTTTGATATAGATGGAACCTTACTTGATTCATCTATTTCTATGCCAAAAGAAAATATAAATGCCCTCAGAAAATTAAATGAATCAGGCGTTAAAACCGTACTTGCAAGCGGTAGGGTCTTAGCATCTATAAAGTATTATCAGAATATAATAGGCTATGATAATCCGATGATTGCCACAAATGGAACAGTGATTGCTCTTGATTCAAAAAACATACACAAGTCATACTATATTGATGATGAAATTTTAAAAGACCTATATGAATTTTGCAAGTCTTATAAACTTGATTTTCATTTCTACGATGAGGAAAATTATTACACAAATAGGGTGACTTTGGATAGGATCAAGCATCTTAAGATAAATAATGACTATGGTATGAACTATCAAGTAGATTTAATTATCAAGAAAGACCCTGTGTCATACCTTTTAAGACAAGGAAAATCAGCTAATAAATTTCAAATTGCAGGAATAGATACTAACAAATTAAGCAAAGAAGAAATTGTAAAAATAGTCGATAAAGAATTTGGAGATAAGCTTTATATAACCTCATCAGGTTCAAATATTATAGAGTTATCTAACAAAAATTCTAGCAAATGGAATTCCATTAGTGAGATTTGTGAGATTTTGGGTATAAGTAGAAAAGAGGTAGCAGCTGTAGGAGATTCATACAATGATTTACCTATGATAGAAAATGCTAAAATCGGCTTTGCTATGGGCAATGCCAATGAAACTCTAAAAGAAAAGGCTGATATAATTGTAGGAGATAACGATTCTTCTGGAATTGTTGAAGCTTGTGATTATGTTCTAAGGTTTAATAAAGATGTTTAACATAGTTTTATTAATGCCAGAACATCCTGGTAATGTTGGTAACATAGCAAGAACCTGTGTCTTAACCGAATCAAGACTGCATTTGGTTAGACCTTTCAAATTTAATTTATCAGATAAATATCTTAAAAAAGCTGGCATAGATTATTGGGATAAGGTAGACTTAGTTATTCATGACTGCTTAGAAGAATTTTTATCTTATCTTGAAGGAAAAAACTTTTATCTTGTAGAAACACCAAGTAAGCAAAGATATACCGATATAGATTTTAAAGATGGAGATTTTTTGATATTTGGAAGGGAGAAGGAAGGTATAGACCCTATCCTACTTGAAAGATATCAGGATAAAATCATAACAATACCAATGACAACAAAACTTAATAGATCGCTCAATCTTGCTAATTCAGTTTCAATAGTGGTCTATGAAGCCTTAAGACAAGTAGATTTTAATTTTTAAAGGAGATATATGTACGATTTAATAATAATCGGTGGTGGTCCTGCTGGACTTACCGCTGGTCTTTATGCAGGTAGAAGTATGCTAAAGACATTAATAATTGAAAAAGATATAGCAGGCGGCCAAATTTCCGGAACAGCTTTTGTAGAAAATTATCCAGGATCAATTGAAGATCCAACAGGCATGGCTCTATCAGAAAGAATGGAAGAGCAAGCAAAAGAATATGCAGAAATTGTTTTTGAAAATGTTAAAGAAGTTGAACTTGAAGGTGAAGTTAAGAAAGTAGTAACAGATTCTAATGCCTATGAAGCAAAGACTATAATAATTTCAACTGGTGCAAGACATAGACACCTTGGAGTGCCTGGAGAAGAAGAGTTTGCAAATAGGGGAGTGTCATATTGCGCAACATGTGATGGACCATTTTATCAAGGACTTGACATATATGTTATAGGTGGGGGTGATAGTGCCCTTGAAGAGGCAAACTTCCTAACAAGATATGGTAAATCTGTAACAATAGTCCATAGAAGAGATGAATTTAGAGCTAGCGGTGTAGTAGTAGAAAATGTTAAGAAAAATCCAAAAATAAAATTTGAATTAAATTCTGTACTAAAGGAAATCCGTGGTTCTAAGAAAGTTGAAGAATTAGTATTAGAAAATGTCAAAACAAATGAAGAAAAAATCATAAAAGGTGATAATAATTCTCCAATTGGGGTATTTATATTTGTAGGTAATGTAGCTTCTACAGAAATATTTGAAGGTAAACTTGATATGGAAAAGGGTTATATTATAACAGATGAAGATATGAAAACCAATATAGAAGGTGTCTTCGCAGTGGGAGATACAAGAAAAAAATCAGTTAGACAAGCAGTGACTGCTGCAAGTGATGGATGTATAGCAGCTGTAATGGCAAACAGGTATATTGAGAGCAAAAGCTGGTAAATAATATTGACAAGCAAATAACAAGTCAGTATATTTAATATGTAGAAAGAATTTAGGAGGAAATAATGACAACAAGAGTAGCAATTAACGGATTTGGTAGAATAGGACGTCTTACCTTAAGAAGAATAGCAGAAGTAGAAGACAACATAGAAGTTGTAGCAATCAACGACCTTATTGATAAAGCAGGTCTACTATATGCTTTCAAATATGATACTGCACAAGGCAGATTCAATGGTGAAGCTGAACTAACAGATGAAGGCTTCAAAATCAATGGTAAAGACATCAAAGTTTTTGCAGAAAGAAATCCTGAAGATCTTCCTTGGGGAGAATTAAACGTAGATATAGTACTTGAATGTACAGGATTCTTTACAGAAAAAGAAAAAGCAGAAGCTCACCTTAAAGCCGGAGCTAAAAAAGTTCTTATTTCAGCACCAGGTAAAGGTGACATGAAAACTATAGTATTTGGTGTAAACCATAAAGAACTTGATGGTTCAGAAACAGTAGTTTCAGGCGCAAGCTGTACAACAAACTGTCTAGCACCAATGGTTAATGTACTATTAAAAGAATTTGGCTTTGTTTCAGGACAAATGTCAACAATTCACGCATATACAGCAACTCAAGCTATCCAAGATACACCAGCTTCTAAAAAAGACCTTAGAGGCGGAAGAGCAGCAGCTCAAAATACAATCCCAGCTTCAACAGGTGCAGCTAAAGCAGTAGGTAAAGTACTTCCTGAAGTTAATGGTATCCTTGATGGATCAGCTCTAAGAGTTCCAAC
The DNA here is from genome assembly GCF_963512375.1 of uncultured Anaerococcus sp. Classification (NCBI taxonomy): domain Bacteria; kingdom Bacillati; phylum Bacillota; class Tissierellia; order Tissierellales; family Peptoniphilaceae; genus Anaerococcus; species uncultured Anaerococcus sp. The sequence continues at coordinate 16,997 of NZ_CAUPMI010000010.1, read as the reverse complement.
AATCACAGGCTCTGTTACAGAACTTTACTCAGTTCTTGAAAAGAAAGTAACTGTAGAAGAAGTTAACGAAGCTATGAAAAAATATTCTAACGATGCATTTGCATATGAAACAGATGATATAGTTTCAAGTGATATTATCGGTTACCCAGCTGGTTCTGTATTTGACTCACAACTTACAAAAATAGTTGAAGGAGCAAACGGAACACAAGTTGTTAAGACTGTAGCTTGGTATGATAACGAAATGGGATACGTATCTAACCTAGTTAGAACACTTGATTATCTAGCAAATCTTTAAGATTATTAAATAGGCGGGATACACTCTCGCCTTTTTTTCGAGGTGAATAATGAATAAAAAAACAGTAAAAGACTTAGATGTAAAGGGTAAAAAAGTTTTAGTAAGAGTAGACTTCAACGTACCTTTATCCAAAGAAGAAAAAGGTAAAATAGCAGATGATGCAAGAATAAAAGCAGCTATGCCTACTATAGATTACCTATCAGAAAATGGTGCAAAAGTTATACTTATGAGCCACTTAGGTAGACCAAAGGGAGAGGCAAATCCTGAATTCGCATTAAAACCAGTTGCAGATTACTTAGAAAATGTCTATGGCGATAAATTTAAATTTTTACCATCAGCAGTAGTAGTTGATGAAAAAGTAAAAGAAGAAGTTAATAAACTCGAAGATGGACAAATTGCCCTACTAGAAAATACAAGATATAGAAAAGAAGAAACAAAAAATGGTGAAGAGTTTGCAAAAGAATTAGCTTCACTTGCTGATCTATATGTAAATGATGCATTTGGTACTAGCCACAGGGCACACGCTTCAAATGTTGGAGTTGCAAGCATCCTACCATCAGCTGTTGGTCTTCTAATAGAAAAAGAAATTGACATAATGGGCAAGGCTCTAGAGGCACCAGAGCATCCATTTGTATCAATCCTTGGTGGAGCTAAAGTATCAGATAAGATTGGTGTTATAGAAAATCTTATAACAAAAGTAGATACAATCCTAATCGGTGGTGGTATGGCTTACACCTTCCTTAAAGCTCAAGGTAAAGAAATAGGAAAATCACTTCTTGAAGAAGATAAGATGGACCTATCTCTAGAATTAATCAAAAAAGCTGAAGCAAATGGCGTAGAAATCCTACTACCAGTTGATGTTGTAATAGCAGATAAGATAGAAGCAGGCGTAGATACAGAAGTTGTTGATATAGATAATATTCCAGCAGATAAAGAAGCCCTAGATATAGGACCAAAGACAGCTGAAATATTTGCATCAAAAATTAAAGAAGCAAAGACAGTTGTATGGAATGGACCAATGGGAGTATTTGAAATAAAAGAATTCGCAGATGGTACAAACAAAGTTGCTGAAGCTCTAGCTGAATCTGATGCTATAACAATAGTTGGTGGTGGAGATAGTGCTCTAGCTATAGAAATGGCTGGCCTAAAAGATAAGATTACACATGTATCAACAGGCGGTGGAGCAAGCTTGGAATTCCTAGAAGGTAAAGACCTACCAGGTATAACAGCAATAGAAAACAAATAAGGAGTCTTAAATGCGCAAACCAGTTATAGTAGGAAACTGGAAAATGAATATGACAGTTTCTGAAGCAGAAAAGCTACTTGAAGAAATCAAAAATTTAGACCTAGATGAAAATGTAGAAGCTGGAGTTTGTACACCTGCTATAGACTTAGTAATTGCAAAAGAAAAACTTGCAGGTACTAATGTTGCTTTTGGTGCACAAAATATGTACTACGAAGAAAGTGGTGCATATACTGGAGAAATTTCTCCACTAATGCTTACAGATATCGGAGCAAGATATGTAATCTTAGGTCACTCAGAAAGACGTGAATATTTTAAAGAATGTGATTGCCTAATCAATAAAAAGGTAAAATCAGCCTTAGCTCATGACCTAGTACCAATTCTTTGCTGCGGTGAAACTCTTGAAGAAAGAGAAGCTAACGAACACGAAGCAAAAGTTAAATCTCAGATAGAAAAAGATTTAAAAGATGTTTCAGCTGAAGATATAGAAAAAGTAATCATAGCCTATGAACCAATCTGGGCAATAGGAACAGGTAAAACTGCATCTAGTGATGATGCAGATGCAATGTGCGGCTATATTAGAAGCCTAATAGCTGATATGTTTGGAAAAGAAGCTTCTGAAAAAGTAAGAATCCAATATGGTGGATCAGTAAAACCAAACAATGTGGTTGAGCTTATGGCTAAAGAAAATATAGATGGAGCCCTAGTAGGTGGAGCAAGCCTAAAAGCAAGCGACTTTGCTGCTTTAGTAAATTTTGCAAAATAGTTTAAGTTATATTTAAAAATATTATATATAAAAAGGAGATATTTATGAGTTTAATTACAAGTGTATATGCAAGACAAATCCTTGACTCAAGAGGAAATCCAACTGTAGAAGTTGAAGTAGAAACAGAACTAGGCGGCTTCGGTCGTGCAGCAGTACCATCAGGTGCATCTACAGGTGAATGGGAAGCAGTAGAGCTTAGAGATGGAGATAAAGATTATTATCTTGGAAAATCAGTTCTTAAAGCTGTTGAAAATGTAAATGACAAAATAGCTGATGAATTAGTAGGCATCTATGATGTAACAGACCAAATCGGTATTGATAACAGAATGATCGAACTTGATGGAACAGAAAATAAAGGAAACTTCGGAGCTAACGCAATCTTAGGTGTATCTCTAGCAACAGCAAAAGCAGCAGCAGATGAACTAGGCATGCCACTATATAACTATATCGGTGGAACAAATGCAAAACTTCTTCCAACACCAATGATGAACATTCTAAACGGTGGAGAACATGCTGATAACTCAGTAGATATCCAAGAATTCATGATTTTCCCACTAGGAGCTGAAAGCTTTGCACACGCCCTACAAATGGGTACAGAAGTATTCCACAGCCTAAAATCAGTACTTTCAAGCAAAGGATACAACACAGCTGTAGGTGATGAAGGTGGATTTGCACCAAACCTAAAATCAAACGAAGAAGCTCTTGAAATCATCTGTGAAGCAATCAAAAAAGCTGGATATGAACCAGGAAAAGACGTTTATATAGCAATGGACTGTGCTTCATCTGAATTCTACAACAAGGAAGATGGTAAATATCACCTTGACGGAGAAGGAACAGTAAAAACTGAAGATGAAATGATTGACTGGTTAGAAGAACTAGTTAACAAATATCCAATCATCTCAATTGAAGATGGTCTAGATGAAAATGACTGGGAAGGTTGGGCAAAACTTACAGAAAGACTTGGCAAGAAAGTACAACTAGTAGGTGATGACCTATTTGTAACAAACACAAGCAAACTTGAAAAAGGTATAGCAGAAGGCGTTGCAAACTCAATCCTAATCAAAGTTAACCAAATCGGTACTCTAACAGAAACACTAAACGCTATAGAAATGGCTAAAGAAGCTGGCTATACAGCAGTAGTTTCTCACAGATCAGGTGAAACAGAAGATGTTACAATAGCTGACCTTGTAGTAGCAGTAAATGCTGGACAAATCAAAACAGGTGCACCTTCAAGAACAGACAGAGTTGCTAAATACAACCAACTTCTAAGAATAGAAGATGAACTTTGGGAAGATGCAAGATTTAAAGGTCTTGACGCTTTATACAACTTAAAATAATATCTTTAAAAGACTTGCTTATAAATTGAGCAAGTCTTTTTCAATTAAGATTGAAAAAATAGCCTATTTGTGGTATCATAAAAAAGTATGAACGGAGGTGTCTATATGTCTAATTTTCTTGCAGTAATATTGATGATTGCATCTGTAATTGTAATAGTTGCAGTAACACTACAAGATCCTAAAACTGACGGACTAGGAGCATTATCTGGTACACAGACAAATGTTTTTGGTAAAAGTGCACATAAATCAAAAAATGAAATGCTTGACAAAGTTGTAATTTTTGGAGGAGTACTTTTATTTTTAGGAAGTATAGTATTTATAGCAGTAAACTAAGAGGGGTCAAAGTTATTTGACTCTTTTTTTATTAAAATCCTAAGGAGATTTTATGAATATAAAAGAATTAATCCTAAATTTAGTCTATGATGATGACTATATACCAATGACTCTAAAAGAACTTGAAACCTATCTTAAGGCTGATAAGTATACAAAAAAGGGAATTAAGGACATAGTAGACGAGCTAGAAAGAAATGATAAGATTCGTATCTCAAACAAAAAAAGAATAATGCCATTAACTGAAGAAGAGATTAATCTTAAAGGTACAATTTCACTAGCTTCAGGTGGATATGGATTTTTTATATCCGACAATAAAGACTTTGATGATGTATATATTGCAAAAGATAAACTAAGTGGTGCTCATAATAATGATAAGGTAAAAATCAAAATCCTAAGGGATAAAGAAGATGGCAAAAATGCTGAAGGCCAAGTAGTAGAAATCTTAGAAAGAGCAAATGAAGAGATCATAGGTACTTACCAGGCCAATAAAGGTTTTGGTTTTGTAATCGCTGATAAAGTCTTAGCTGATGATATATATGTAGATCAAAAATATTCCAAGGGAGCAAAAGATAAGGATAAGGTAGTAGTAGAGATAATATCTTATCCCAAAAATAATAATCCAGAAGGAAGAATTACAGAAATAATTGGCAGCAAAAATGACAAAAATATTGATGTCTTATCAATAATAAGACAGAATAAGATTCCAACAGAATTTTCTAAGCAAACTAAAAAAGAAATCCTTTATATAGCTGATGAAGTATGTTCAGATGAACTTAAAGGTAGAAAGGACTTAACGAATCTTTACACAGTCACAATTGACGGAAGGGATTCAAAAGATTTCGACGATGCTATCTCAATAGAAAAATCTGACGATAATTACGACCTATATGTGCATATAGCAGATGTAAGTCATTATGTTAAAGAGGGGACAGCCCTTGATAAAGATGCTTACGACAGGGGGAATTCTACCTATCTTTATAATATTGTCATTCCAATGCTTCCAGAAAAATTATCAAATGGAATTTGTTCACTAAATCCAGGTGAAATAAGACTCACCCTAACAGCAAGGATGACCATAGATCCTAAGGGCAAGGTTTTAGATTATGAATTTTATAAATCATATATTAAATCTGATAAAAGACTAGTTTATGATGATGTAAACGACTTTTTAGAAGGCCAAGATGGGGTATATGATGATGAAATATTAAAAGAAAAACTAAGTGACTTTGATAAACTTCACAAAACCTTAAAAGAAGCTAGAAATAAAAGAGGATCTATAGATTTTAATTTTGAAGAAAGTCAAATAGATGTATCAGAGACAGGTAAGGTTTTAAATATAGAAGCACTTGATAGAGGTCCAGGTAATAAGATGATAGAAGAGTTCATGCTTATTGCAAATGAAACTGTCGCAACACTTTTTGCTTATATGGATTTTCCTTTTATATACAGAATTCACGAAAAACCAGCTGATGAAAAAATAGAAGCTTTTAAAAAGGCGTTAAATGCGATGGGTTATAACATAAAGGGAGCAGAACTTCACCCAAAAGACTTCCAAAATATTTTAAAGGAAGTAGAAGGAAAAAAAGAAGAGCAAATCGTTAATATTTTGATGCTTAGGACCATGAAAAAAGCTAAGTATGCTAACTATAGGGATATCCACTTTGGACTATCTACGAGCTTTTATACCCACTTTACAGCCCCTATCAGAAGGTACCCTGACCTAATAGTCCACAGACTCTTAAAGGCTTATATAGAAAACAAACTTATGGGCAAAAACCAAGTATCATTAACAAATAGGTTAGAAGATGCTGCAGAACACCTTTCCATAACAGAAAGAAGAAGTGAGCAAACTGAAAGAGAAGTAGAAGATTTCTATAAATGTAAATACATGAAAAAATATATTGGAGAAATATTTACAGGTAGAATATCTTCAATTACAGAATTTGGTATGTTCATAGAGCTTGAAAATACAGTTGAAGGTCTATTTATGTACAAGTTTTCTGATGATAGGTACGAATTTATCGAAGATAGCCTAAGAGCTTTTAATGTCGATACTAAAAAATATTACCAAATAGGTCAAGAAGTAAGGGTAATGGTGACTAATGTAGACCTATACAAGAAAGATATAGATTTTTATTTGGAGGAAAGAGATGAAACTTTTAGCCAATAATAAGAAGGCTTACCACGATTATTTTATAGAAGAAAAATACGAAGCAGGACTGGCCCTAATGGGTAGCGAAGTAAAATCTATAAAGGCTGGTAAGGTATCAATTAAAGAATCCTTTATTTCCGACAAGAAAGGGGAAATGTTTGTTTACGGCATGCACGTTACCCCTTATAGCCAAGCAACAGATCAAAATATAGATCCAACTCGTACTAGGAAATTACTCCTTCATAAAAAGGAAATAAATAAGCTTATAGGCAAGAAAACCATGACAGGCTATACAATAGTACCCCTAAGAGTTTATGAGCGTGACGGCCTCATTAAGCTTGAAATAGGCCTAGCTAAGGGAAAGAAATTATATGATAAGAGAGATAGCTTAAAGAAAAAAGAAGATAAGAGAAAAATCGAAAGAGCTCTTAAAAATTATTAGCAAGCTTATGAATTATATAAGTATGACTGAAAAAGATTTGGATATAATTACAAGTCTTTATGTTAAATATTATAATGAAAATGAAGGTGGATCTTGGACCTATGAAAAAGCCTATGAGAGGATTAGGCAAGTTTTCCTAACCCCTGGTTCTCTTTGCCTTATACAAAATAATGGAAATGAGTATACAGGATTTTTAATGGGTTATATAAAAGAATATGACGACTTAAAATCATATATGCTAGAAGAAATAGTCATCTTTAAAGAATTTCAAAATAAGGGACTAGGAAAAATGTTTATCAAGGAATTAGAAAAACAATTACTAGGTAAAAATGTTAGTCTAATAGAACTAACGTCTGTAAATGATAAAAACACGATAATTTTTATAGCAAGCTTGATTTTGAATATTCTTCTAATTTAAAAATAATGAGTAAGTTTATATAAAAAAATTCCTCTTCTTAGTTAATGACCTGAACCCCAAAATCCGGAATACGGATGGAGGGGTTTTTAGTATGCCAAAATATACAAAAGAATTTAAAATAAAACTAGTAATGGAATACTTATCAGGTAAACTTGGTGGATATAAATCAATAGCTAAAAAATATGATATTCAAGGAGATACCTTAAGAGAATGGATAAGCAAATACAAATCTGGAGGCTTTGAGAACTTATCTAAAAAGTTAAAAAACAATAATCACACTAGTGAATTCAAACTATCTGTAATACAATATAGGCAAATCAATAATACTTCGCTTAGAGAGACTGCAGAGCACTTTAATCTTGTTAATGGGTCTATGGTATACAGATGGGAAAAAGCTTATCAAGAACGTGGTCTATCTGGGCTAGAAGATAACAGAGGAAGGCATAAAAAAGATATGACCAAAGTAAATAAGGAGTCTAAAAATAATACTCCAATAAACGAAAACGAAAGAGAAGAATTAATAAGACTAAGAGAGGAAAATAGACTTCTCAAAATGAAGATAATCTACGAAAAAAAGCTACAAGCCTTGCTCCTGGAAGAGGAAGCAGAAGCAAGGAAAAGACAAAGATAATCCTCAAACTTCTAAAAGAATATCCAAAAAGTAAGATAAGCGAATGGCTAGAAATAGCCAAATTTCCAAAAACATCATATTACGAATGGAAAATAAAACTAGAAAATCCGACAGATAGAGACAAAGAACTTAAAGATGAAATTAAAACCATAATAGAAGCATCAAAAGGTAGATATGGCTACAGAAGGGTGACCCAGGTATTGAAAAATAAAGGGCTTAATGTCAACCATAAAAGAGTTTTAAGAATAATGAGAGAAGAGTCCTTGCTATGTACTAAATTTAAAACCAGATCAAGAAAATACTCATCATACAAGGGACAAATAGGTAAAGTAGCAGACAATGTTTTAAATAGACAATTTAAAGCAAATAAACCAAATCAATTATGGCTAACAGATGTAACAGAATTTAGAATAAAAGGTCAAGAAAATAAGCTATACCTATCACCAATATTAGACCTATTCAACAGTGAAATAATCAGCTATACCCTAAGCTATCACCCAACAATAGAATTAACAAATACAATGTTAAATAAGGCTTTACATAAGACAAAAAATAAAACTAATCTAATGATACACTCAGACCAAGGATTCCATTATCAACACAGTACTTGGACTAAAAAACTAGAAAAAATGAACATTAGGCAAAGTATGTCAAGAAAGGGGAATTGCTTAGATAATTCCCCTATGGAGAACTTCTTTGGAATATTAAAACAAGAAATGTTTTATGGTGAAGATTTTAAAAATTACGACCATTTGATAAGTGAGATTGAAAAATATATTAAATGGTACAATAAAGATAGAATTAAAACAAAATTAAACGGAATGTCTCCTGTTATGTACAGATTACATTCCGCTTAAAAGATTATTAAATTATTCCGTGTTTACGGGTTCAGGTCATAATCTAAAAAGAGGAATTTTTTTATACAAATGTATTATCCAAATATACAAGCTTTGGACTTGGCATCTTTATATTATTTTTTCTAAATTCATCAAAAATTGAATTTTGCATTATCATTTTATTTTTTCCAATTTCACTGTAGGTTGTAAAAAACTGTAGGTAAATTTTATAACCGTTTTGTGCTAACTCTGCCCTTACTGTTGGTTTAGCTACTTCTCCATAAGAATCCATCGACTCTACAAAGACATCTACTTCTTCCTTATCATAATTATCTATAATCTGCAGATATTTCTCATAAGCAACTTTTCCTGCTAACCTAAGCGCCCTATCTCTTTTTTCGACATCAACAACAATGAAGGTATCCACAAAAACAAATTTATAGGTGTGATTATAATTTAGGACAGGATATTCAAAGATATACCTGTTTGGCACAGAAACATACCTACCAGTAAGGGTCATAGAAGTTGTAAGATCACCCATTTCTAATAAATTAAATTGCAAGAAGTCTAAATCTATTAGCTCACCAATAATTCCATTTACTTCTATAACATGGCCTATATTAAAGGGTTTTCTAGCAAGTATGTAAAAATAAGCTACTATATCAATTATTAAGTCCTTAGCAGCCAAGGCAACTATTGCAAGTATAAGCGAGATGACTACACCTAGAGCCCTTATATCAGGAAAATATATGATTAAAAATAAGACGAAATTTCCTCCAATAACAACAACCCTTAAAAGTCGCATTATCTTTGACACTCTGGCTTCATTCTTCATAATCTTTCTTAGGAACTTTCCTAATAATTGCATTAGCAAATAAGAAACATAGATTATTACTAATAGTAGTAGTCTCTTTTTAAGAACACTTCTGCATCTAAATTATCTTTTTCTAAATAATTTATAAATTTATCCATTAAATCTCCTTTCCTTCTTTAAATTTATCATATAACTGAATCTTTATTTCTAAAATCAGACTTGTATAGTGAAAATAGGGGTTAGAAATGAATGATAAATTACTAAATATTGAGAAAAATCATATAGATTCTTTAATAATATATTCAAAAGATAGAGGTATCTTATATAAAGAAGCTAGTGATAATCTTATAAATATAAGATCTATAGCAAAATTTGTAACAAGCCTTGCTTGTGGGGTACTGATTGATAAATCGAATGGGAATTTTAATGAAGATACTTTAATATATGATATTTTAAAAGATAAGCTAAGAATTTCTAATACAAAAAATATAGAAAAACTTAAGAAAATTAGGGTAAAAGATTGTTTAACCCATACCATGGGCTATAGGGATATAATTCTAATGAGTAAAGATATAGCAAATATCAATAAGGATAATCTACTTGACTACGCCTTGTCATATCCTATATATTTTAAGCCTGGTCAGAAGTTTTTGTATTCTAATGCTGGTTATTATGTCCTAGCAGCTACTATGCAAGAATACCTAGGCTATGATCTTTATACTTTTATCGATGAAAATATCTTTAGCAAACTTGACATAATGAAACCAAAATGGGACTCTTATGGTAAGTATCTGGCTGGAGCTACTAAGCTATACCTATCTGCTGAAGACATGTTTAAATTAGGAAAAATAATAATAAATAATGGTTATTATGAAAATCAGAAAATAGTAGCTAGTTCTTGGATAGAAAAGATGCAGGCAAACCTATATAGGCCAAGCAAAGATTATGAAAGTACAAATTTATTATCTGATGATTATTATGGCTATAGTCTTTGGACTGGTAAAGATAATATAAAATATGCCAGCGGAACTGGTGGACAATACATTATATTTTTACAAAAATTGGGTATTATAATAATAAGCACGAATGAATGCGATGTTAATAAAGCTTATCTAATTAAAAATGAATTAGATGGAATAATTAAAAATTTGAAAGAGGAAAAAAATGGATTATAGGCACTTAGAAAAGCATACTCAAACTTATGAACATTATAAAGAACTATTGGAAAAGATTAATGAAATCTTAGATCAACTTGATAAGGATAGGAAAGATTTTGATAAACTTGTAGAATATTATTATAGCGAGCAGTTTAGAAAAGATTTTGATGACTCAAATGAAGGTAAGATTGATCCAACAATAAATCAAGGAATATTGACAGAAGATGCTATATATGACCTTATGGGGGATGATTATTATCTTGCCTTAAGATTTTTAGACTTAGCTAACAGAATGATTCAACAAAAATAACTTTTTATTACAATATTTTCCAAAATAAAAATGCACGATCCCAAAGATGGGAGAGTGCATTTTTATTTTTCTTATTTTCTTCTCTTTGATAAAGATGTTACAACTGCACTTGCTATTAGGATTGCAACAATAGCTTCTGGGATAGCATTGGTAATAAAGGCTGAAAAAATAGCATTCATAGCTAAGTCTGGGCTGATTCCAATAGCTTCTGCATATGATTTAGCATATATAAGGTATATTAAACCTAAAACAAGACCAGAATTTGTTAAAGTTCCCATAAAAGAAGATACAGCAATAGCAAAATTAGCTTTTTTATTCTTTACAGATAAGTAAAGCATAATTATAGCAAGAATTAAAAATACTACTGAGAAAATCTTATTTATAAGCTTTACATCACCAGTAAAAGACCTAAAAGTCACCACTGCCAAAACTATAGCAACAACAGACCAAAAGATATTCATAAAGAGTCTTAATTTTGAGTTATCCTTATTTTTTAGAGCCTTGTACACAAGTCCTGTAACAACACCTATTAAGATCCTTGGCATAATTGAAATCAAAGGGTTGTAAAATACAAACGATATAGGACCTGGTCTTGTAATAGCATTAAAAATACTAAATAAACCAAAAATTAATCCAACCAAGCCACCAACCACAGGACCCTCTAAAATACCAGCTATTATTACAGGTATATGTAAGGTTGTAACGGTAAGCACTCCTAGGGGTAGAAATCCTAGCGGTGTAAGGCCAAGCATTATTACAATAGCTCCCAAAATTCCAACACTAGTTAGGTTTCTTGTATCAAATTTCATATATTCCTCCTGGAAATAAATATTTTATGATATTATACGTCTTTTTGAAAATTGTAAAGGAGAAATTTAAAATTTTATTAATTTAAAAAAGGAAATAAAAAAGAGGAGTAAATACTCCTCAAAAAAATGGTGCACCATCAGTGCGATTTTGGGGTGTTGGAATTGCTGTGGTTGGCTATTTTAGGGCATATTTATTGGGCTTTGTTGAGGTTTATCGGAGTTTGTTGCCCACACGTTGCCCACACTCTTTATATTTTTTTCTAATTTTTTATTGAGATATTTATTATATTTTTTGTAATTCTTTATAGAGGTAGTCATCGTATTCTTGGATGTAGGAATTGGCGGTGACTGAAAAATCTGTATGTCCCATTAATTTTTGTAGGGCTTTGTCGCTTACTCCGGATTGGTGGGCTATGGTTGCGAAGGTGTAGCGGCAGGTGTAGGGGATTTTTCTTTCTATGCCGGCTTTTTCTAGGGCTGGGTAGTAGATGTCTTTGTAAAATTTGGTGTCGCTTGGGACGTATGCTTGTCCGTTTGTTTTTTTGACTTCTACTACGTTGCCTGTTTGGCTTTGGCTGATTAGGTATGTGACTAGGTCTTTTATTTTTGGGTGGATGTACATTTTTCTTGTTTTGCCTGCTTCGGTTTTTTCTCCGAAGTCGGTGATTTGATTTTTGGCTAGGTCGATGTTTTTTGTTTTAAGGTATAGGTATTCGCCTGTCCTCATGCCTGTAAATATCATAAAGAGGATGTGCATGGCGTTTGGGTTGTGGGGGATTGACTTAAATAATTTTTCGATTTCTTCTTTTGAGAATGTTTCTTTTTTCCTTCTTATGCCTACTCCACCTACTTCTAAGTATTTTGAGAGATCAAGCTGGATGAGGTTGTCTTTGATTGCTCTTTCGTAGATTTTACTGACTACAATTTTTAATCTTTTGATGGAGTTTTGGGAGTAGTCCATGTGGATATATTCTCCATTGCCTAGTGGCTTATCGTAGCCTTCTAGCTCCATTTGGTCTAGGACGTCTTGGAGGTCGGAGTATTTTATGTCGTGGATGTTCATGTCGTGGAGTTCTTCAAATCTTTCGAAGGACCTTTGATGCCTTTGTTGGGTTTTAGGACTGACTTTTAAAAATGTGTTTGATTTTGTAAATTTGATATAAATTTGTTTGAATGTGATTTCTGGTTCTGGTTTTTTATAATTTTTTAGGGCATCCATGGCTTTGTTGTAGGATTTGAAAAAGCCTATATCTTTTCTACCCATACTTTTTGGTAGCCTTGCCCTATATTGGCTTACTCTTTTTTTGCCTTGGGGTGTAAATTCCACTTTTTCTATTGATCCCATGCCGTTGGGGAGTTTTCTTCTTTTTGTTTTATCTTTTTTGGTCATGTTTCCTCCTATTTGTGGTATAATAGAAGCAGGCGGAGTGATACCGTCTGCTAAATTTCTAAGAGATTCCAGCGTTGGGGAACGAGGGGAGTCTCTTTTTTTATTTGTTCATTGATATTCGTATAAACAAAAATCCCTACCACTATAATGTGATAGGGAGATTGCAGTCCGCTTTCGCGAGACCATTGAATATTCTATCATGATTATAGTTTACATATTAAGATTTTTCAAAATTTATAGTTTGTTTTAGAGTTGAGACTTATCTCTAATTTGATTTAATTATAAGGATGCTTTTATTTATTTTTCAATATATATCCTTACGGAATAATCATATACTTTCAATTCTACATACTTATTTTTTTCAGAATCGTATATTTTCCTAGGACCTCCATATATTTCAGCTCTAACTAAATTAGGTATTTTGGTTAATTGTCTCACTAATGATTTTTGGTCTTTAGAAATATATCCAATTGTTCTACGGTTTAAAGTAACCTTAATAGCTTTTGGGTCATTCTTATGATTTTCGTTTTCTAATTTTACTAGTGCATTGTTTTGAGCATAGTATTTATAATGGACTAATTTATCTATTTTATCATTATTCCATTCAGTATGTGGAAAATTTTTCATAAACTTATCTATGTTTGAAGTATAATATTTAACTCCAGTTGGATAGATTTCCTCATAGTTATTTTTTTCCTCTATCGTTAACCTAGTATTATCATAGCCTTCTGTATTTGGATCACTCATGGTCTTCAACTTCTTATCTTCTTTGATAACTATTGATATAACAATAATTATAATTATGGCTATTATTATATATTCCATGTTAAACTCCTTTTTAATTCATTATATATTTTATAGTATCCTCACTTACAGCTAATAGATTTGCATATTGACTTATTGTATAATCTAAAGTTGGATCTATACTCTTACCTAAAATCTTAAAAGCAAAATAGTCTGCTTCTCTTTCTGTAGATGTTTTATTAATCGAAAGAGGGGAGTAGTGATATATCTCTTCCTTGTGTAAGACTGCGTGGCCTAGTTCGTGGGCTAGGACAAAGGGCTTGATGTTTTCTACTAGGTTTTTATCCAGGTAGATATATTTACGGTCATTTAGTTGACAGTAGAAGCTCTTGCCCTGGTAGGGTTTGATGGTTATGTCAAGGTATGAGATGATATCGTATAGATCACTTGAACCTGCATTATTTATTAGATTTTTGATTGTATCATCTATTTCCTTTTTACTCATAGTTAATCCTTATTCGTTATCTTTTAATAATTTGTATAATGAAATAATTTCTTCGTCGTTCATTTGGACTGGGTTTAGTTTGCCGTCGAAGGCTGCCATAGGGATTGTCATTAGGTAGGATCTCATGTCATCTATTGTTGTAATGTAGTCGGAAGTATCTTCTTTTATGGTCTTCTTATATTTACCTGAGTCTACTAGGTCTTGGGTGTAGGAGATGGCTTTTTCTTGACCTTCGTTATTTAGTTGGTTGAATGCGTTTAGTAGTTTCTCATCTTCTTTATTTAATTTATCTTCGCTATCCCAACCCATTAGATAAGAGGGAGTTGTTTCTAAAGCTTTTGCAAATAATTCGATTTGCGACTGAGTAATGTCTCGCTCTCCTCTTTCTATTCTAGAAATTGCACTTTTTGTTTTATATCCTGTTCTTCTTGCTAAGTCATCTTGACTCATGTTTAATTCAATTCTTCGTTGTTTTATTTTTTTATGTAACATAGGTTATCCTCCTGTTAAGAATAGTATATAACTAAGTTGCTATATTGTCAATAATTATGAACATATTTTAAAAAAATAAACAGTTTTGAAAAATAAAGTTGACAAAAAGGAAACTAGATATTATAATGTGATTAATAAAATAAGAAAGGAGTTATGTATGACAGATTCTTATTTGTTAAATTATAAGATAAGAGAAAGCGGATATAGATTTTCCTTTATAGCTGAAAAAATGAATATTTCTCGAACTGCATTGTACAATAAAATAAATGGGAAAACAGAGTTTTATGCTAGTGAAATACAATCTTTATCAAAAATTCTTAATCTAGGTATAGAAGAAAAAGAGAAAATTTTTTTTAAAGAAAAAGTTGCCAAATAGAGAACTTTAGGTTGACAGGGTAAATTTCGTTTGTCAATCAATAAGGAAGGAGAGATTATGGGAGAGATTTATGGAACACTGGTTGGTAGTAATGGAGAAAGTTATGACCTTAGAGATATTGAACAATGCATAGATAAGATTTTGGAAACTTTAAAAAATGAGCTTCCTGAGGAAGCTCATACTTATGAAGTTTATAATCATTGCCTGCTAAAGGCTGAAGAGAGGATTAAGACAAAAAAATTTAGTGAATTATAAAGAGATAGGAATTTAAAACAAAGGAGAGATTATGGCATGTGTATTAATAAGTTTTTTAGTTTCGTTGGTAGTTAGCGTTTTTATATCAACCAGATTTAATGCAAGGAAAGAAAAAGCACATCAAGAGTTTCTTATAGAGATTAAAAATATAACTCTTGATGTGCTTAAGGAACATTTTAGAGACAGACGTCAATAAATTGTATTCCTAGGGTCGTTAAAAAGATTATTCCATGCTCCGCAGGAAGGTAACCATTACCTTGTTTTGGTATACCTGATGTATATGAGAATATATAGGAGCTGTCATGGTAGTTATCATAAATAGATTCATTATCATACCATCTATCAAAGGTTACTTCTATTAGTCCTAATCTTTGTAAATTATCTATTGAAGAAGACATAGCATCTGATAGAGGTTCTATATCATGACTAGAAAAGAAAATATATTGATATCTATTGTCGTTGATAAATTTATAAGAATTGTATCCAGTTTCTGCTCTTGCTATAGGCTTTCTGGTTTTATCTTGGAACGATAATAGATTTAGAGCATCTACTTTGTCTAATTGTTGAATTATGTGAGTGAATGAAGTTCTAACTTTAGATATTTTTGAACTGTCCATCGCCGATGCAACAAGCTTAGCAAACATTGATCTAAGTTCCTTTTCTTCATAATAGAATTTAGAGCTCTCAAGTGCTGGACCAACTATGGATAGTTTGGGTTCAACGAGGTTATCTGGATTAATTTTATTGATTTCTGACTCTAACAGAGTCTTGTAATCCTTTAATTCTTTTTCTTTTTTAAGCTGGTATTTTTCATTAAAGTTATCTATTTGACCGAATGTTAAGTCCCAGATGGAGATTAAGGTTGTAGATATTCTTTTAGTAACTGGGCTTATAGTATCATCAGCAAGCTTGTTGATATCTAGTTTTATATTGACTGACATATAGTAATATCCTTCCTCTAAAATATTGATATTATTATACCACATATTGTGGAAGTGAGAAAGGAGGACACAACATATAGTATGAAAAAAATAAAAGAATTGAGAATAAAAAACAATTTAAGCCAGAAGGAGATGGGCAAAATTATTGGAGTTAATGGTAGGGCAATAGGTAATTATGAAAGAGGTATTAGGGCCTTGTCAGTGGATAAGGCAAAAAAACTAGGTGAATATTTTAAGTTTAATTGGTGGGAGCTCTATGAAGATTAATGCAAGGAGAGATTATGAAATGGATTTTAATTATTTATAGTGTTGTGGTTACTATTAGGCTTATAGCTTACAAGGCTAGTGTTGAAGGGCTTTGTAAGTATATGGCTGATAATTATGATGTTGATGACATCAATCAGGAGGATTTGGAAGAGTGTACGAGAGAGGCTATCAGGAGATGGTTTAGGAAGTGAGGAAAGATTATGGAAAAAACTAAAAGCCTGAATTTAAATATCAAGGTTAAGGGTCTTGATGAGTTTAAGGAAAAGCTTGATTTGCTTGAAAATGAATTTGAGATGCTTGATACAAGTATAGGCAATATTAAAAAGCTTATCGATGAGATTAATCAGATGGAATTGATTGTAGATGTCGATAGGGATAAGGCTGATTCTTGATTGTTTTTAGACCAGCTATCAAATGTCAAGAGAAAATAGAAAATAATTAATCTTGTAATTTATGGCACGTCAAACAAGCCTAAAAATTAGGC
>NZ_CAUPMI010000009.1:0-82754 GCF_963512375.1 uncultured Anaerococcus sp. | reverse complement strand
GAAGATCCTTCTGAAATTCCTTCAGAAGATCCTTCTGAAATTCCTTCAGAAGATCCTTCTGAAATTCCTTCAGAAGATCATTCTGTAATTCCTTCAGATAATCCTTCTGAAATTCCTTCTGAAAATCCACAAATTCCAGAAATAAATCTAGCTCATAAGAGTGAAAATTCAAAAGATAATCAAGGATTAGTAGTGGAGGCAAGCTTAGAAACTAAAGAGCTTAAAGGAGATCCTTCAAAAGACAATACCTTAGTTCAAAATGCTAAGGAAGATAAGGATAAAGAAGAAGCAAAGGAAAATAAGAGCCAAAGAAGTGAAGAAAAATCACAAGAAAAGAATGAGAAAGCTCCAAAAAGCACAAATGTTAAAACAGGAGTAGAGAGCCTATCATCAGTAGTGATGGGATTATTTGCAGCAAGCCTTGCCTTATTCAAGACTAAAAAAAGAAAATAAAAAGACCTAATATAAACTAAGTAAATATTAGATCTGATACCAGAGTTAGCATAAAGCTTGCTCTGGTATTTTTTTGTCTTAGAATTTTTAGATTGGAAAATCATCTCTAGGATTTTAATAAAATCACAAGCATAAAGATTTTCAAATTAAAAGCCCTCATTAAAGTTGAGTACTTTAAGTTCTATTTTTTGTTATCCATATCAGCTTTGATGGCCTTAGCAAGGGCTTCAATTTCTTCTACTTGTTCCATCTTCACACCAGAATTGATTTTAACATCTTATCCTACATAGTCAAGCTTAGTTTGAGATAGGATTTCCTTTGAAATCTCGAGACTTCTTCCGCCCCAAGACCAGTTGTTTAGGAAAGAAACAGTTTTATTGCTAAAGCCTGTTCCAACAAGTTCTCTTAGGAAGGCATCTATCTTTTAGTAAAGACCAGAGTTGTAGTTGATTGGTGCAAATACTGAGTGAAAGAATCTGTGGCAGTGGCTATTTTGATAAGAAACATAAAAAGCAGCCAGATCATAAATCTTGATATTTTCAACCCCTAACTCAGCTAGCTTTGTTACAAGAATGTCGGCTACTTCTTCGGTATCTCCATACATTAATGCGTAAACTATAACGACACCTTTTTTTCGCTGTGAAGGTTGACCACTTGTTATACTTATCAATTATGAAATTGATAGGTTGTTCGTCCTTATAAACAGGACCATGGAGAGGAAGAATGGCAAGGTCGTTGATGTTCATGAAGGCATTTTGTACCATTTTCCGAACTTACCAACTATATTGATTTAATATCTTATAGCTTGATATAGCCAATCACCTTTGTGGATAACATTCTTGGCATCTACATGACCTTCAATTACATTAAAGGCACCAAAAACATCTGCTGAGAAGAGAAGACATTCAGTTGTTTCGTAAGTCATCATAACTTCTGGCCAGTGAACCATTGGAGTGAAAACAAATTTGAGATTTCTCTTACCGATATTTACTTCATCTCCATCTTTTACTTCCACATATCTATCCTTTAATTCATCATTGTAGAATTGTTCATAGAACTTGAAGGTCGTGGCATTGCCAACAAACTTAGCATTTGGGCATTCTTTTAAACAAAAATCAATATTTCTACAGTGGCCTGGCTCCATGTGCTCAACAATTAAATAATCTAAGTCTTCTCCGTTATGAGCTGCCTTAACATTTTCTATATATCTTCTAGTAAAGGCTGCATCTACTGAATCACACAAAACGTTCTTTTCGTCTTTATTAAGGTAAGAGTTGTAGGAAACACCATTTGTCAATTCGAACATATTTTCGAATCTGTCAATCTTTCTGTCGTTAACTCCAACTCAATAGATATTATCTAATATTTCTACTATATTGTGTATCTTATCTTCTTTGAAACTCCTTTTATTTGTTTTGTTACATTGTTAACTATACTAGATATTTAGTAAAATTTAATTATATATTAATGATTATTATTATCGGTAATAATCTAAAAAAATTAAATATATATTTTGACAAGAAATTATGGTAGAAATAATTTATATTGGCATAAATAAGGTAAAAATAATTGCAAAAACTTGCCAAACATTCAGGTTTAGTTGATAAAGATGGGGATGTTATTAATTTAAAGCAAACGCTTATGAGTGATGCGATTTCAACAGCTGCTAGTGCCTTGGTATGGACATCAACCGTAACAACAGTTGTAGAATCATAAGCTGGTATAGCAGAGGGTTGAAGGACAGGACTTACATCGCTTACAACAGCGGCCCTATTTTTGTTCTCTTTAATCTTCGTTCCACTAATTGCGATAATTCCAGCCCAAGTTACAGCTCCAGCTCTAATTTTTGTCTTTAGATATGCTTTTATAACCTTAGGATAGGAGAATAAATGACAAATTTTGTTTTAATTGGGGAGGTTTTTTATTTTTATAATACTTGTTATTTTATTAAAAATTTGTATTTTCCTAGAGAAATCAGATGAAAAGTGTAGAATATAAGCCAGGAGATAATATGAAAAAGAATTATTCTAATATTTTATGGGCTCTTGCCTTTGTTTTATTATTCGTTTTTCTATATAGGAATGATAGGCTGACTCAGGAGAAGATTGCTTATTATCAAGCAGAAAATATGAGGAGATTTTATTCTAGTAAGAGAATTGACAAGGCTAGGGAAGAGGAAGTAAATAATATTGTAAAGAAGGCTGATGAAGGAAGACTTTTGGCCTTTCTAAAAGAAAAAATACGAGAGGAATCGGATGCTGAAGCGGCTGCTGGGGTTAATTATGTAAGAGAACTTCAGAAGACCTACCCTCAAGTTAAGGGTAGGATTATCATCGATGGTACTTCGATTGATTTTCCTGTGGTCCAGGGTGATGATAATGAATTTTATCTTGACCATGATTATGACAATTCCTACTATATCAATGGAGGGGTCTTTATTGACTATGTCCACAAGGGGGATTTTTCTGACCAAAACACCGTAATCTACGGCCATAATGTGAGAATTGGTTATATTTTCCACGACTTGGATAAGTTTAGGGATAAGAATTTTATCAAAAAGCATTCGGAGATAATTATTGATACACCCGTGGCAAGGAGGACCTTTGAGGTGATTTGTGCCATGGATGTCCATGTTGATGATGATTATAGGTTTAATTATTATGACGATGATGAATTTGAAGAATATCTTAAACTGATTAGTGAGAATAATATCCTTGAAGATAGGCCCCTACCAAAAAAGGATGATAAGCTTTTAACCCTATCTACTTGTTCAGATGTTAGGGATAGGTATGCTATTGTGGCTGTTGAGAAAAAAGAAGCCTATGTAAATAAAAAGGATTTTAATTATCCTAGGGCAATAGCATCATTAAGAAAAAGACAAGGTCAAAATATATCTATATATTAATTTAAGCAAAGAATCTTCCCAAAGACAGGAAGATTTTTTGTGTCTTTTACTTTGATTTTTTGATGGCTTATCATATATTAGTATTAATTAGAAAGACAGGAATTTTATGGATCATTATTTAACAAATGAGTCACCATCTAAGGCTATTAGCAAGTTTGCTCTGCCAATGGTGGTGGGCTCGCTTTTTCAACAAATTTATACCCTAGTCGATTCGGCTGTGGTTGGCAAATATGTGGGTGAGGCTGCCCTTGCGTCAATTGGGGCAAGCTTTGCCCTCACTACGATTTTTATCTGTATTGGCATAGGTGGAGGTGCTGGGGCATCGGTCCTCATAGCCAGATATTTCGGTGCCAAGGATTATAAGAGGATGAAGACTGCGATTTTCACTTCGATTATAGGATTTTTAATCCTTGCCCTTGGCCTTTCGGCCTTTGGTTTAATTTTTGCAAAAAATCTCATGGTTTTACTTAGGACACCTGATGAAATCCTTGACATGGCTGTCTTATACTTAAATATTTATTTTTATGGCCTGCCATTTTTATTTATGTATAATATCATCTCAGCCCTCTACCAGGCCTTGGGAGAATCGAAGATTCCTCTATATTTTTTGATTTTCTCATCGATTTTAAATGTGATTTTGGATATATTTTTTGTAAGAGATTGGGGCTTTGGCCTAGCTGGAGCAGCCTACGCTACCCTACTTGCCCAGGGCTTGTCTGCTGTCCTATCTTTTGGGGTTTTTATAATAAGACTTAGAAAAATTAAGACTGAAAAGACAAAGATTTTTGACAAAAAAGAGCTAGGTCACATTTCTCACCTAGCCATCCCATCTATTATCCAGCAATCAACCATCACAATTGGCCAGCTTCTGGTTCAATCTGTGGTAAATTCCTTTGGAGTGGGTATGCTGGCAGGATTTTCTGCAGCCATGAGGGTAGAAAGTCTGATAATTGTACCGATAACAAGCCTGGGCAATGCCTTATCGTCTTACACCTCTCAAAATGTGGGAGCAAAAAAGCTTGAAAGATTAGAAAAGGGTCTTAGAGCATCCTTGGTTATGGTTGGGATTTATTCGGTGGTGGTTTTAATCTATTTGAAATTTAATTCAACAAATATTATTGCCTATTTCATGAATGAATCTTCATCAAGCCTTGCCAGGGACACAGGTATGGCTTATCTGGACTTCATCGGATACTTCTTCATCCTGGTAGGATCAAAACACTGCGTAGATGGCATCCTTAGGGGAGTGGGCGATGTAAAAGTCTTCACCCTAGCTAATATAATAAATTTAACAATAAGGGTCAGCCTATCAATGGCTCTAGCCCATAAGGTCGGTATAGCCATGGTCTGGTATGCAGTACCTCTTGGTTGGCTAGCTAATCTGGTGATTTCTACAATCTACTATAAAAAAATCAAGAAAAGAAACTATCACTTACAATTCAATTAATAGAAAAATTTACAAAAAAAAGATGGTCATCAGAGAAAATCTCTTTAACCATCTTTTTTCATATTTAGATTAATTCTTTAACTTTTTCTAAAGCAGCATCAAAGTTTACTTCGTGAGTTACTTCTGGAACATATTCTACATAGGCTACCTTGCCATCTTTATCGATTATTACGATACCTCTTGTAAGAAGCTTAAGCTCATCGATTAAGAAGCCATATTTTTCACCAAATTCTCTATTCTTGTAGTCTGAAACTGTGATTGTGTTACCTATTTCGTAAGCATCGCAGAATCTTTTTTGAGCAAATGGAAGGTCTACTGTTATATTTACTATAGCCACATCGTCTGAAAGGTCGCTTGCTTCTTTGTTAAATCTTTGAGCTTGGAATGCACAAACGCTAGTATCAAGTGATGGAGCAGCCGAAATTACAACTACCTTTCCCTTTAGTTCATCAAGCTTAAAATCTGAAAGATCAGCCTTTGTAGCTGTAAAGTTTTGGGCCTCATCGCCTACTTTTACTTCTTTTCCAACAAGTGTAATCTTATCTCCTGCAAATGTAATATCCATAATTAATTTCCTCCTAATTTTTATCTAGTCCTTAAGGATCCATTTAGAATTCTTAGGATCTTAACAATTTTTTACCTTCTAAGATAATTATACCCTCTTAAGTAGTTTTTAATATATTTTTTATAAAATTTTAGACCTAAAATTGTCATGTTTTTAAATAAAAAGGTCTTAATTTTTGTTAGAATATATACAAAAAATTTTACAAGGCTATTATATTGGGTATACTTAATAATAAATAATTATTGGAGGTAGTTATGAGTTTAAAATCTTTTATGAGTAATTTATTTAAGGGAAATGACAAAAAGGAAAGTGAAAATATCACAGAGGAAATTATCAAAGCACCCCTTAGCGGCAAGGTTTTAAAGCTTGAACAGATAAAAGATCCTGCTTTTTCTTCTGGTATGCTAGGTAAAGGTCTTGCTATTGATCCTGCTGATGGAAAAGTTTGTTCACCTGTAGATGGTAAGATAAGCATGTTATTTGATACTTGCCATGCCGTTGGTATAACTTCTGATAAGGGAGTTGAGATTTTAATTCACATTGGTATGGATACAGTTGAGCTAAAGGGCAAGGGCTTTGTATCTCATATCAAAAACGGCGATAGGGTAAAGGCAGGCCAAGACCTAATCGATGTAGACCTTGATCTAGTAAGGGCAGAAGGCTATGAAATTGTGACACCTATTGTTGTTACAAATGTCGATATCATTAAATCATTTAAAGAAACAGGAAAGCCTGAAGTAAATCAAGGCGACGAATTATTGAGAGTTGAATTATAATATTATTTTTTTTGCATAAAGACGGGGAAGTTTTCCTCGTTTTTTCTTTGCTTTATTGAAATTGACAAAATGTGAAATTTCATAATTTTAAAAAAATATTCGTCTCAAGATACAAATCCCTAATTATAGCCGTTTATTGACATTTAGTTTGCTGGTTGTTATTATATAAATATACAAATTAAATCTGTATAATTTTTATTGTTATCATTGCGTGAATAAGTATCAAAGGAGGATGGTGTGAAAAAGTGGTGGCAAAATGAGATTGTTTATCAAATATATCCGAGAAGCTTTAAAGATTCTAATAGTGATGGATATGGTGATATAAATGGAATTATATCAAAATTAGATTACATAAAAAAATTAGGAGTTACTATGATTTGGTTAACTCCAGTCTATAAATCTCCTATGGCTGATAATGGATATGATATAAGCGATTATTATTATATCAATGAGGAATTTGGTACTATGGAGGATTTTGATAAGCTTATTGATGAGTGCAATATTCGAGATATAAAGATAATGATGGACATGGTTTTAAACCATACTAGTGATGAACATCCTTGGTTTAAAGAAGCCCTTAAAGATCCAACTAGTAAGTATCATGATTACTACATTTTCAAAGCAAGTAAGGAAGTACCTAACAATTGGAGGGGACAATTTGGAGGTAGTGCGTGGGAAAAGGTAGATGGACGAGATGAATACTATCTACATACCTATCACATCAAACAACCTGATTTAAATTGGGAAAATCCGAAGTTAAGAGAAGAAATTTATAAAATGATTCAGTGGTGGATTGACAAGGGGATTAAGGCATTTAGGTTAGATGCTATAAACCACATTAAGAAAAATCCTTCATATGCTAGTATAGAGCCTGATGGATATGATGGCCTTGCAGCTATTAAGAAAATGGGAAGAAACCAAGAAGGCTTAGGGGAATTTTTAACTGAGTTAAACGAAAGGGTATTTAAGCCAAATAACTGTATGACAGTTGCTGAAACAGCCGGCCTTACCAATGAAATGTATAAAGATTTTATAGGAAAAGATGGTTATTTCTCCCTGGTTTTCGACTTCAGGCATACTGCCCTAGAGTTGGAGTCAGGTTCTGAGTGGTATTCAAGAAAAGAATGGGAATTAAAAGATCTCAACGATACCTTGATGGAAACCCAAACCAATATTCAAAAATATGGCTGGTCAGGTATATATTTTGAAAACCACGATCAACCAAGGTCTACTAGCAAGTACCTAGGAAACTACGATGAAAATGAAGATGCAATTAAAATGCTTGGAGCATATTTCTTCTTCATGCATGGGGTTCCTTTTATCTACCAAGGCCAGGAACTAGGTATGAAAAACTTTGTTAGAAAATCTATCGAGGATTTTGACGATATTGACTCAATAAACCAATACCACAGAGCAATTAACGAAGGATATAGCGAAGAGGAAGCCTTATTTATTGTAAATTCCAGAAGTAGGGATAATGCTAGGGTGCCATTTGCTTGGGATGACTCATCCTATGTAGGTTTTAGTGATGTTAATCCTTGGCTTATGCCTTTAGATGATAATTCTAAGCACAATGCAAAAAGCGAAGAAAAAGAAAATAGTATCTTAAATTTCTATAGGTCTATGATTGACTTTAGAAAAAATAGCGATATTTCAGAAATTTTAATTTATGGAAAACTAGAACCAGTAGAAACAAAGACAAAAGATGTTTTTGCTTATAGGAGAAAGTTAGATTCAAAATCAGTCTTATGTATATTTAACTTTAATGACAAGGATGTAAATGTAGAAATAAACAAGGGCGAGATTTTGTTTAGCAATTACCATATGGAACAAGCACAGGAAGGGACATTAAAACCATTCCAAATGAATATTTTAGATGAAAATAATTAGGAGTTTAATATGATGGAGAAAATTCAAAGATTTGGAGGTGCTATGTATGCACCAGCCATGTTATTTGCAATCACAGGTGTGTTAATAGGTTTTGGAACTTTATTTACTACAGAAGTTGTAATGGGACAAATTGCAGCAGAGGGTACAGTTTGGTATCAATTTTGGAATGTTGTCATGCAAGGAGCTTGGACAATTTTTAACCAACTACCAATTTTATTTGCAGTTAGTTTACCAATAACCCTTGCTAAAAAGCAACCAGCTAGGGCCTGTATGGAAGCTTTGGTTTTATACCTTGTGTTCAACAATTATGTATCAGCAATGCTAAGCAATTGGGGAGCATCATTTGGAGTGGATTTTAGCCAAGATGTTGGTGGTTCAAGTGGACTAGCCTTGATTGCAAACATCAAAACCCTAGATATGGGAATGATGGGAGCGATTTTAGTATCAGGTATTGCAATATTTTTACATAATAAATATTTTGAAAAAAGACTACCTGAGTGGCTCGGAGTTTTTAAGGGTTCAGCCTTAGTTGTAGGAATTGGCTTTATAGTAATGTTGCCTGTTGCCTTACTATCATGTCTATTATGGCCACATGCTCAAAACTTAATTTCTATGCTACAAACATTTATGCTTAATTCAGGAAAATTAGGAATATGGGTCTTTATTTTCTTAGAAAGATTCTTAATACCTACAGGTCTTCACCACTTAATTCTAACTCCAGTATTCTTTGATTCAGCCTTGGTACCAGGTGGTATCAGTGCTGCTTGGGCACAGATGTTACCAGAAATTGCAAGAACAACAGAACCAATTATCAGCCAAGCCCCATGGGCAGCATTTTTAGCTACTGGTTGGGCAAAGATGTTTGGTAGTGTTGGAGCAGCTTTGGCATTATATTACACTGCAAGGCCAGAAAATAAGAAAAAAGTAGCGGGTCTACTTATACCTGTTACTTTAACAGCTTTAGTTACCGGTATAACTGAACCATTGGAATTTACATTTTTATTCGTAGCTCCAGCCTTATTCTTTGTCCATTCCTTACTAGCAGCAACTTTTGCTGTAATTGCAAATATATTTGGTGTGGCAGGCGATATAGCAGGTGGTTTAATAGGATTTTTCACTTTAAATATCCTACCTTTATCAGCTAACCACTGGAGAGAGTATTTACCAATATTAGTTATAGCACCAGCTGCTGTTGCAACTTGGTATTATGCCTTTAGATTTTTAATAAAGAAATTTGATTTCAAAACTCCTGGTAGGGAGATGGATGAGGAATCAGTAAAACTTTATTCGAAAAATGACTACAAGAATAAGAATAATACTTCTAAGGTTGGTGAAAATCAAAGCACATTTTCTGATAAATTTGATATAATGGCAGAAGAAATCCTAGCAGGCTTAGGTGGTAGTGAAAATATTGATGACTTTACTAATTGTGTTACTAGATTGAGGGTAAAGGTAAATGATCCTGATAAAGTCACAGATGATAATTATTTCAAAGAAATCGGAACTTACGGCACTGCAAGAAACGGAAAATCGGTCCATGTAATTGTTGGTATGGATATCCAATATGTGGCAGACGCTTTTGGTAAAATTTTAGATAAATAATAGGCATTTAGAATTAGTATAGGAGAAAATAATGAAAAAACAACATTCAATCGTAGTAGCTGGTGGTGGTTCAACATTTACACCAGGAATCATAGGAATGCTTCTAGATAACCTAGATAGATTCCCATTAAGATCAATCAAACTTTATGACAATGACGAAAAAAGACAAGAAGTAATAGGCAAAGCTCTTGAAATTCTTTTAAAAGAAAGACATCCAGAAATTAAGTTCACTTACACAACAGATCCAAAAGAAGGATTTACAGATGTTGATTTTGTACTTGCCCAACTAAGAGTTGGTAAATATGAGATGCGTGATAGGGATGAGAAGGTTCCATTAAAACACGGCTGCATCGGTCAAGAAACATGTGGACCAGGCGGACTTTCTTATGGTATGAGATCAATTGGTGGCGTACTAGAAATCCTTGATTACATGGAAGAATATTCACCAGATGCTTGGATGCTAAACTACTCAAACCCAGCAGCAATAGTAGCAGAAGCGACAAGAAGACTAAGACCAAATTCAAAAATCATCAACATCTGCGATATGCCAATCGACCTAATGTATAAGATGGCAGATATGGTTGGCCTAAAAGAATGGCAAGAACTTGACTTCTCATACTATGGCCTAAACCACTTTGGCTGGTTTACAGCTATATCTGACAAAGAAGGCAACGATCTAATGCCACAAATTAAAAAACACGTAGCAGTTAATGGATTTGCTGATGGTATAGGAACAGCTCAACACCTTGATCCATCATGGGTTGAGACATTCACAAAGGCAAAAGACGTCTATGCCCTAGATCCAGAAACGATTCCAAACACCTACCTAAAATACTACTTCTACCCTGACTTTGTACTAGAGCACACAAATCCAGAACACACAAGAGTAGATGAAGTAAGAGAAGGAAGAGAAAAAGAAGTATTTGGTTTCTGCCAAAATATCATAGATAAGGGAACAGCAGAAGGTATTGAAATAGAACTAGATGCTCACGCAACCTACATCGTAGACCTAGCAATAGCTTTAGCAGAAAACACAAAAGAAAGATTCCTCCTAATAGTAGAAAACCAAGGTGCAGTTCCAAACTTTGACCCAACAGCTATGGTAGAAATTCCATGCCTAGTGGGCAAAAATGGAATCGAAAGAATTAACCAAGGACCAATCCCACAATTCCAGAAAGGTCTAATGGAACAACAAGTATCAGTAGAAAAACTTGTGGTAGAAGCTTGGATAGAAGGATCTTACCTAAAAATGTGGCAAGCCCTAACCCTATCAGCAACAGTTCCATCAGCAAAAGTAGCAAAAGAGTTACTAGATGACCTAATCGAAGCAAACAAGGGTTACTGGCCAGAACTTAACTAATACAATAACTGATATTAAAAATCTCTACTTAGCGTATAATGCAGGTAGAGATTTTTTTATTGAGGTGATTAAAATTAGTTTAGAAAAACTTATAAGAGATAATGAAAACAAATTTACCCAGACAGATTATATAATTGCCAATGAATTATTAAAGAAGGGACTTAATTATAACCTTACAATCAACGAATTTGCAAGCCTCTGTTTTACTTCCAGGACATCGATCCTTAGATTTGCCAAAAAATTAGGTTTTAATGGTTACAATGACCTAAAATACTATATGCTAAATGAAAAAATAGATATAGTAAATTCTACCCAAGACCCATACGATAAAAAGAAAGAGACTATATATAGAAAGATAGAAAAAATTGACAGGGCCTTTATATATGGAAATGGGGCCTACGAAGATATTATAAAAGAAGCTATAAAAAGGCTCTTATCTGATGTGGGAATATTAGGTGAAACTTATGCAGGTGCTGAGGAGATAGTAGCCTTTAACAAGGAAATGCTAGAAAATAGTCTGGTAGTGATAGTAGATTTTGATGATGATGAAAGAAGCCAAGAGCTAATGTTTCAAATAGCATCCATTCCTTGCGCAAGATTAATTGTAGGAAGTGAGTACAAGTCGATGACAAAGAGTGATTATAATATTTTTCTATCTGAAGAAAAGGGCAAGATAAGGCTAATAAGCCCCTATATAAGAGAATTAGAAAAGTTTTTTAAAGGCTATTTAGAAAGGTAAAACCATGCTTTTGATGAATTTAGTAAGGGAAAATTACAACGATTTAAACACAAACGACCTTAGAATATATTCTTATATAGTACAAAATAAGGAAGAAGCCAAGGACCTATCCATAAATGAAATGGCTGATATCTTAAATCTCAGTACAAGTTCAATTATGACTTTTACAAAGAAAATAGGCCTTGAAGGCTACAGCGAGCTAAGGTATATAATCAAACGGTCTAAAGATGAAAATAGCTTACAGTTTGATGATAATGAAATCGAATATACCAAAAATGACGTAAACCTAACTATGACCATGCTGGCTTCATTGAACCTGGATGGTTTATTTGAATCTTTAAATAAGGCAGGAAATATTTTTGTGATAGGCAATGGCTATACCCAGCTAAATGTAGCAGAAGAACTTAAGAGGAATTTCCTAAATGTCGGTAAGATTGTAAATATAATCGATCAAGAATCTGATTATGATAGGCATAAGGAAATCATAAAAGAAAGAGATGTGGTCTTTGTCCTATCATTTAGTGGTGAAAATAAAATCTTAATCGAATTTATAAAATCTATAAATAAGAATGTAACTATAGCTTCAATTACAAAGCTATCAAATAATACAATTTCACATCTGGCTGATTACAATATATCCTTTGTTACTCATGAGGTTTTTAGTTTTGATCAAAGGATGAAAATTTCCCCAACGGCTCAATTTTATTTGGCAATTGACTTTATAATCTTAAAATACCTATCATATTTGAGTAAGAAAAACTAGTTTTATGTAAAAATAAGTAAATTACTTGACAATAAGTCACTTAACGTGTAAGATAGTTAAGGATTGGCAGGAATTGCCAATTTATTAAATTTTAAAAGAACAGGAGGTGCATTATGCCAACAATTAATCAACTTGTTAGAAAAGGTAGAAAGAGCGAGAAATCAAAATCAGATACTCCAGCTTTAGGTTACAACTTCAACACTCTTAAGAGTAGAATGACTCCAAACCAATCACCACAAAAACGTGGGGTTTGTACATCAGTAAGAACTGTAACACCTAAAAAGCCTAACTCAGCTTTAAGAAAGATTGCCAGAGTAAGACTTACAAACGGAGCTGAAGTACTTTCTTACATTCCAGGAATTGGACACAACCTTCAAGAACACAGCGTTGTACTAATCAGAGGTGGTAGGGTAAAAGACCTTCCAGGTGTTAGATACCACATCATCAGAGGTACACTTGATACAGCAGGTGTTGACGGAAGAAAACAAGGTAGATCTAAATACGGAGCAAAAAGAGGCTAGTAATTAGTTAAGGTAAGTGCATAATGTGCCTATTAATATAAAGGTATGTCACGCACTTTACGATTAAGATCGAGTACTCAAGATATTACACATAATTGGTAAAGGAGGGAAGAAAAGTGTCAAGAAAAGGACATATACCAAAAAGAGAGGTAATGCCTGATGCCAAGTATAACGATAGAGTTGTAACAAAGCTTATCAACAATGTTATGCTAGATGGTAAAAAAGGCCTTGCTACAAAAATAGTTTATGAAGCTTTTGATAAAGTTGAAGAAACTACTGGAACAAACGCTTTAGAAGTGTTCCAACAAGCTATGGAAAATATAATGCCTACTCTAGAAGTTAAGGCAAGAAGAATCGGTGGTGCAAACTACCAAGTACCAATGGAAGTTAGACCAGAAAGAAGACAAACACTAGCCCTAAGATGGTTAGTAAATTTCTCTCGTGCTAGAGGCGAAAGAACAATGGTTGAAAGACTTTCTAAAGAAATTATCGATGCATCAAACAATGCGGGTGCCGCAGTTAAGAGAAAAGAAGAGATGCATAGGGCAGCAGAAGCTAATAAGGCTTTCGCGCACTTTAGATATTAGTTAGGGGGATAGATGCCTAGACAGGTTGCACTTAAAGATACCAGAAATATAGGAATTATGGCCCACATAGACGCAGGTAAAACTACTTGTACAGAAAGAATCCTATACTACACTGGTAAAATTTATAAAATCGGAGATACCCACGATGGAACAGCAGTAATGGATTCCATGGACCAAGAAAAAGAACGTGGTATCACAATAGGATCTGCTGCAACAACAGCATTTTGGAAAAACCATAGAATTAATATTATCGATACACCAGGCCACGTTGACTTTACTGTAGAGGTTGAAAGATCACTAAGAGTACTAGACTCAGCAGTAGCCCTATTCGATGCTAAAAGTGGTGTAGAACCACAATCTGAAACTGTTTGGAGACAAGCTGACAAGTACAACATCCCAAGAATTTGTTTTATAAACAAAATGGATGCTACAGGTGCAGATTTCTTCATGGCAGTAGATACAATAAAAGATAAATTAAAAGCAAATGCAGTACCATTAGAAATTCCTATAGGAAGCGAACAATCTTTTGAAGGTGCTGTAGACCTTGTAACTATGCAAGCAGTCACATATTCATCTGAAGACCTTGGAGCTCATCCAAAATATTCTGAAATCCCAGCTGAATTAAAAGATCAAGCTGAAGAATACAGAAACAACCTTCTTGAAGAATTATCAGAAGTTGATGATACAATCATGATGAAATACCTAGAAGGCGAAGAAGTAACTGAAGATGAAATCAAATCAGCAATCAGAAAAGCAACTATAGCACAAAAAATATTCCCATGTCTACTAGGTTCAGCTTACAAAAACAAGGGAGTACAACCACTACTAGATGCAATAATAGACTACATGCCAAGCCCAGTAGATGTACCAGCTATAGATGGCGTTGACCCTAAAGACCCAGATGTTGTAATCGAAAGACATCCTGGAGATGATGAGCCAACAGCAGCCCTAGCATTTAAAGTAGTAACTGACCCATATGTAGGTAAGTTAATCTATGTTAGAATCTATTCAGGTACAATCGAATCTGGTTCATATATATACAATGCTACAAAAGGTAAGAGAGAAAGAGTTGGACGTATCATGCAAATGCACTCTAACAAGCAAGAAGAAATCCCAACAGGTTATGCTGGAGATATCGTAGCTTTATTAGGTCTTAAAGATACAACAACAGGTGATTCCCTATGTGACCAAGATAATCAAATTATCCTAGAACAAATGGAATTCCCAGATCCAGTAATCTCAGTAGCAATCGAACCAAAAACAAGAGCATCTCAAGATAAGATGATCATCGGTCTTCAAAAACTTGCTGAAGAAGATCCAACCTTCCAAACAAGATCAGATGAAGAAACAGGTCAAACAATTATCTCAGGTATGGGCGAGCTTCACCTTGAAATCATCGTAGACAGACTTCTAAGAGAATTCAAAGTAGAAGCAAACATCGGTAACCCACAAGTAGCTTACAGAGAATCAATTACTAAAGAAGCAGAAGCTCAAGGTAAGTTTGTAAGACAATCAGGTGGTTCTGGACAATACGGTGATGTTATGCTTAAGGTTGAACCAGGCGAAGAAGGTTCAGGAATCACATTCGAATCTAAAATCGTTGGTGGTGCAGTTCCAAAAGAATACATCAGACCAGTTGAAGAAGGTGTTAGAGAAGCTGCAGCAGCAGGTGTACTTGGCGGTTACCCAATGGTAGACGTTCATGTAACCCTATTTGACGGATCTTACCACGAAGTCGACTCATCAGAAGTAGCCTTCCACGTAGCAGGATCAATCGGATTTAAGAATGCTGTAGAAAAAGCAGGCCCAGTCCTACTAGAACCAATCGAAAAAGTTGAAATTACTACTCCAGACGAGTATCTTGGAGATGTAATGGGTGATGTATCATCAAGAAGAGGAAAGATAGACGGTATGAATCCAAAAGACGGAATCCACGTACTAGATGCCTTCATTCCACTATCAGAAATGTTCGGATATGCTACAGACCTAAGAAGTAAGACCCAAGGTAGAGCAACCTACTCAATGGGCTTTGACCACTATGCTGAAGTTCCAGCATCAGTAAGAGATGAAGTAATTAATAAATAATTAATATAGGAGAGAAAAATGAGTAAACAAACATTTGAAAGAAGCAAACCACATATTAATATTGGTACAATCGGCCACGTAGACCACGGTAAAACAACAACAACAGCAGCAATCACTCAAGCCCTAAACAAAAAATACGGCACAGGTGAATACATCGATTACGAACACATCGATAAAGCTCCAGAAGAAAGAGAACGTGGAATCACAATCAACACATCAGTAGTAGAATACGAAACAGAAAAAAGACACTACGCACACATCGACGCTCCAGGCCACGCTGACTACGTTAAAAACATGATCACAGGTGCAGCACAAATGGACGGTGCAATAATCGTAGTATCTGCAGCAGATGGTCCAATGCCACAAACAAGAGAACACATCCTACTAGCAAGACAGGTAGGTATACCAAAAATCGCAGTATTCTTAAACAAAGAAGACCAAGTAGATGACCCAGAACTAATCGAACTAGTAGAAATGGAAGTAAGAGACCTACTAAACGAATACGACTTCGACGGCGACAACTGCCCAGTAGTAGTAGGATCAGCACTAAAATCACTAGAAGAAGGCGGAGAAGGTCCATGGTCAGACAAAATTCTTGAACTAATGGCAGATGTAGATGAATACTTCGACATCCCAGAAAGAGACAACGACCAACCATTCCTAATGCCAGTAGAAGACGTAATGACAATCTCAGGCCGTGGAACAGTAGCAACAGGTAGAGTAGAAAAAGGAACACTAAAAGTAGGCGATACAGTAGAAATCGTAGGACTAACAGAGAAAACATCTCAAGCAGTAGTAACAGGTGTAGAAATGTTCCATAAATCACTAGACCAAGCAGAATCAGGAGACAACGTAGGAGTACTTCTAAGAGGAGTTCAAAGAGACGAAATCTCAAGAGGACAAGTACTAGCAAAACCAGGTTCAGTACACCCACACACAGAATTCGAAGGTCAAGTATACGTACTAACCAAAGAAGAAGGTGGACGTCACACACCATTCTTCTCAGGCTACAGACCACAATTCTTCTTCAGAACAACAGATGTTACAGGTGACATCCAACTAGAAGACGGAGTAGAAATGGTAATGCCAGGAGACAACGCAACATTCAAGATCACACTTCAAAAGCCAATCGCTCTAGAAGAAGGTCTAAGATTCGCTGTTCGTGAAGGTGGTAGAACAGTAGCATCAGGAGTTGTTTCTAAAATCGTTAAGTAGTCCCACACTGTACGGGTGACGGATGAAATCCGTCATTTCTGAGACGAGGCAAAGCCGAGTCCAGAAAACTAAGCGAGAAGAAGCAAAGCTTCTTCGAGAGGATAATTTAATTAATAAGAATCCAAAACATAAAGACAAGCTTTCGGGCTTGTCTTTTTTAATGGTCTTGTGACTAAGGTCACATACAAGAAAACTTTTTCCATATATAATATAGACAGAAAATAAAAAAGCTTAGCTTTTAAAAAATATATTAGGAGGAAGTATGGAAAAATTAGCATACGATGGATTTAAGGGGCAGAAGTGGAAGGATGAAATTAACGTTCGTGATTTTATCCAAGAAAACTACACACCTTATGAGGGAAGTGATGAATTTTTAGCTGGTAAGAGTGAAAAAACTACAAAACTATTTGACCAAGTAGAAGAATTAATTAATAAAGAAATAAGAGATTCTTACAGAAATGCAGATACAAGCAGGTTTTCCTCTATAGATGGGTTTGACGCAGGCTATATTGACAAGGAAAACGAAGTTATAGTTGGTCTTCAAACTGATGAAGTTCTTAAAAGAATAGTTAACCCTTATGGTGGCTACAGGATGGTTGAGCAATCTCTTGAGGCTTATGGTCAAGAGATGGATCCTGTTCAAGCTAAGTATTTTAAAGAATTTAGAAAAACTCATAATGAGGGTGTTTTCGATGCCTATACAAAGGATATGAGAAAGGCAAGAACTGTGGGACTTTTGACAGGTTTGCCAGATGCCTATGGTCGAGGTAGGATAATCGGCGATTACAGGAGAGTTGCCCTTTATGGTATCGACAGGCTAGTTGAAGAGAAGAAAAAAGACTTAGATAAGATTGAAATTGACGAAAATAACCTAGAAGCAACCATAAGACTTAGGGAAGAAGTTAGTGAGCAAATAAGAGCCCTTGGCAAGATCAAAAATATGGCAGCTAAGTATGGTATTGATATTTCTAAACCTGCCACTAATGCTAGGGAAGCTGCACAATTTTTATACTTAGGCTACCTAGCCGCTGTTAAGGAAAACAACGGGGCTGCCATGTCAATTGGTAGAAATGCAGGTTTCTTAGATATTTATATCAAAAGAGATATGGATAGGGGTATCCTAGATGAACTTGGTGCCCAAGAAATAATTGACCAACTTGTTATAAAATTAAGACTTGTTCGCCACCTTAGAACCCCAGACTATGATGAAGTTTTCGGGGGAGACCCAACTTGGGTAACAGAATCAATAGGTGGTATGGGCCTTGATGGTAGGACTCTTGTAACAAAGACAGCCTTCAGATACCTAAACACCCTTATAAACCTAGGATCAGCTCCAGAACCAAACATGACAATCCTTTGGGCTGAAAAACTTCCTGAAGGTTGGAAGAAATTCTGTTCTAAGGTTTCTATCCTTACAGATTCTATCCAATACGAAAATGATGACCTAATGAGAAATATGTACGGCGATGACTATGCCATAGCTTGTTGTGTATCTGCTATGGAAGTTGGTAAGGAAATGCAATTCTTTGGTGCTCGTGCCAACCTTGCAAAATCACTCCTTTACTCAATAAATGGGGGAGTTGACGAAAAGAAGAAAAACAAGGATGGCAGCCTAATTAGACTCTTTGACAATATCGAGCCAATTACTACAGAATATCTTGACTATGATCAAGTCCTTGCAAATTACAAAAAAGTCTTATCTGAATTAGCAGGTCTTTATGTGAAGACCCTTGATGTTATCCACTTCATGCATGACAAATACGCTTATGAAGCAGGACAAATGGCTCTTCATGATACCTATGTTAAGAGAAACCTAGCAACAGGTGTGGCAGGTCTTTCAATTGCGGCTGACTCACTTTCTGCAATTAAATATGCAAAAGTTAAAGCAGTTAGGGATGAAAATGGCATAGCAATCGACTTTGAGACAGAGGGTGATTTCCCTAAATATGGTAACGATGATGACAGGGTAGACCAAATCGCTGTTTACATCCTAACCTATTTCTCAAATGAACTAAAGAAACATGCTACCTATAAAAACGCAAAATTAACTCTTTCTGCCCTTACAATTACATCAAATGTAATGTATGGTAAAAAGACAGGTACAACACCAGATGGTAGGAAGGCGGGCGAACCATTTGCTCCTGGTGCAAATCCAATGCACGGCAGGGATGAGTCAGGCGCTCTAGCAAGCCTAAACTCAGTAGCTAAGCTTCCTTACGAATGTGTATGTGAAGATGGTATTTCAAATACCTTCTCTATAGTGCCAGATGCCCTAGGTAAGGAAGAAGAGGTAAGGATAGAAAATCTAGTAAATATAATGGATGGCTACTTTGGCCAAGACGCCTTCCACCTAAATGTTAACGTCCTACAAAGGGAAAAATTACTAGATGCCTACCATAACCCAGATAAATATCCAAACCTAACAATCAGAGTGTCAGGATATGCTGTTCACTTTAACAGGCTCACAGATGAGCAAAAGAGAGAAGTCCTAGAAAGAACCTTCCATCAAACAAGATAGGAAAATATTTTAAAAATATATGTAAGGGGGACTCAGTAGAGTCCCTTGGACTTTTCTTTTATAAGATAAGTACATTTTACTATATACAAAAAAATAATTTTAAATAAGGATAATTTTAAGGAGTTTATATGAAAGTTCATTCTATAGAAACAATGGGACTAGTTGATGGACCTGGGATTAGGACTGTATTTTTCCTATCAGGTTGCCCTTTAAGATGTGCTTTTTGTCACAATCCTGACACCCAATCACCTACTTTTGGTAGGGGATTTAGCCTGGATGAATTGGTAAAGATGGCCCTTAGGATGAAACCTTATTATAAAAATAGAGGCGGCGTTACCTTATCAGGTGGTGAGCCTCTTTTTAGTGGAGAATTTGTCCTTGATGCCATAAGAGCTCTTCATAAGGAAGGAATCCATGTGGCAATCGACACTTCAGGTATTGGAAATCCAAAATATAACAAGGATATAGTAAGGGAAGCTGACCTTATTATTCTTGATATAAAACACTATGACCCTTACTTTTTTAAGGCCCTCACAGGAATTGATCAAAAGCCTCTTCGTGATTTTATGAAGCTAATAGAAGATTCTTCTACCAGGATTTGGATTAGGCATGTAATGATGCCTTTTGTGACAGATACAAAAGAAGACATGGATAAACTTATCGAATTTATATCTCCCCTCAAGAAGAATATTGATAAGTTTGAAATTTTACCTTATCATACCATGGGTGTTGATAAATACAAGCTTTTGGGCAAGGATTATAGGCTTAAAAATATGGAGCCAATGGATAAGGATAAGGCCAAGGCTCTTGAAAAATATGCTAGAGATATGATAAAATCCATATAGGAGTAATATATGGATAGGAATGAAATAAAAATTTTATCATATCTTGATGAAAAAGAACTAAATAGCTTTCGAATTAGGCCTCAGATTTTAGAATATAGGAAGGGAGATATCATATTTTCCTTCGGTGATGAGCCTAATTTTATGTATGTTATCATAGAGGGTTTTGTAAAAATTTCTATGTATCTTACTGATGGTAGGGAGCAGATTTTGTATACTTACAAGAAGGATGATTTCGTAGGGGCCCATAATCTATTGACTGATGAAAATTACTTATATGAGGCCACAGCCCTTGATAAGACAAGGGTTCTTCTTATATCAAAAATTGATTTTGATAATATTTTAAAAAAGAACA
This sequence comes from uncultured Anaerococcus sp., assembly GCF_963512375.1. Lineage (NCBI taxonomy): Bacteria > Bacillati > Bacillota > Tissierellia > Tissierellales > Peptoniphilaceae > Anaerococcus > uncultured Anaerococcus sp. Next base: position 62,131 of record NZ_CAUPMI010000009.1, on the reverse strand, counting down.
ATGACATCCTCCTTAAGATTTTGAACCAATCTTTTAGGAGGATTAGGAGGAGTGAAGAGCTTATTGATAGGCTAGTTGGCCTAAATGCTGATATGAAGGTGGCCAAGCTCTTGCTTGATCTGGCCTATGATATAGGAATTGTCAAAAAGGATGGGGTTTTGATCAAATCCCACCTAAGCCGTGAAGAACTTGGCTCTTATTCTGGCGTGGTGAGGGAGACCTTATCTAGGAAGCTATCTAGCTTTGAAGATAGGGGGCTAATAAAAATTATTGACAGGGGCAAGATTTTAATTACAAATATTAAGGCCCTTGAAAAGATGACTTCATAAATAATTTAAATGAGGGGAGATGATTTTATGAATTACTACATAGGATATTTTTTTGTCTATGCCTTTATTGGCTGGGTAATGGAAGTGGCTTACCAAGGAGTCCACAGGGGTAGGTTTATTAATAGGGGATTTTTAAATGGTCCGCTTTGCCCAATTTATGGTTTTGGAGCCCTGGGAGTTATTTATTTTCTGACAGATATAGCAAAGACTAACAAGCTAATTTTATTTATTGGATCTGTCTTTATAGCAACTGCCTTAGAGCTTGTTGGTGGCTTTTTGCTTGAGAAAATCTTTCATAAGAAGTGGTGGGACTATTCAGGGATGCGTTTTAACCTTGGTGGCTACATATGCCTTGAATTTTCAATCCTGTGGGGCCTTGCCTGTTTTGTCTTATATGAGGCAGTCCATCCTATGGTTGTAAGGTTTTTTACATTCTTGCATCCTAAATTTATTTTTTATACCAATCTTATCTTACTAATAATTTTTGCTATAGACCTTGCCCAAACTATCCTCACCCTTGTCGGCTTAAATAAGAAATTTAAGAAGCTAGAAGCAGCTAGCAAGGATATTAGGGAAGTTTCTGATGATATTGGTAAACGTGTCTATGATAGGACTATGGCTATAAAAGAAAAGGGCGAAGAGATTTCTGAAAGACCTGAAATCAAAGAACTTGAAGGAAGGCGTGCTAGGGTTCGCTCTGACCTTAAGGACATAGAAGCAAGGAGAGCTAAGCTTCGTGCTGACCTTATTGATAAATTTGATAAGATGGGTGAGAGAAGAATTATAAAAGCCTTCCCTAACTTACTAGATGATTTGCTAGATAAGATAGATAGGAAATAAGTTTAAAACTATAATATCTTTGAAAAATAGGCAAAAACAAGTATTATTGTAAGATGGAGGAATTATGAACAAAAAAACAATAACGATAATGCTTGCCTATGTAGGAGTCTTAACTGGAGCAGGACTTGCTTCAGGCCAAGAGCTTATGCAATATTTTGTCTCCCTAGGACTTAAAGGCATGGTCGGCATATCTATAGTAGCAGTCTTACATATGCTTATAGGTGGTGTCCTACTTATCCTAGGCAGCCATTATCTAGCAACAGACCATTCAGATGTATTTAGCAAAATAACCAACCAAGTTATTTCAAAATTTATGGATTTTTCCCTTATATTTACCTGTTTTGTAATAGGATTTGTAATGATAGCAGGGGCAGGGTCTAACCTTAACCAGGCCTTTGGAGTAAATATAAATGTCGGTAGGGTAATATGTGCCTTAATGATTGTAATAGTCGGCATGATGGACTTTGATAAGGTTAGTAAGATAATCGGGTCCTTTACACCTTTTATTGTTGTACTTAGCCTAATTGGCGGAATCTATACCTTTACAACAGCAGATATTAATTGGCAAGACCTTGATAATTTTGCAAGGACTCTACCATCAAATTTCAACTCACTTAGCCTTACAGTTTTAAACTATTTTGGTATGTGCCTGATGACAGCCGTATCCATGGGCTTTGTCCTTGGTGGAGATGAACTTGCAAGCGAAGATGCAGGCAGGGGCGGCCTTTTAGGAGGAGCCATAGCTGGAATCATGGGCATAATCATTGCCTTTACCTTATTTATCAGGATAGAAGATGTTTATAGTCTTGATATACCAATGCTTGAAATAATCAAGGAAATCAACCCATATCTTGGAATCTTCATGGCCCTTATAATTTTTGGCATGATTTTTAATACAGGAATTTCCCTATTTTATGCCCTTGCCAGAAGATTTTCAAAGGGAGAGGAAAAGAGATTTAGGCTAATGCTTATAGGCCTTACCCTAGTAGGTTTTATCCTATCTTTTGCAGGCTTTAAAAAGCTAGTTTCCATATTTTATCCAATAATCGGCTATGTGGGAATCTTTATGATAGGCCTTTTAGTCTATGCCTACTTTAAGGAAAGACAAGAAATCAAAAAAGAGTCACTTAAAAGGGTCGGAATTAAGCACTATATGAGAAAAAAGCTTGATGAAGATGTAGAATTTACCGAAAATGATGAGTTTAGACTCAAAAGACTAATAAGTTCTTCTCACATTGATAATAAGGAAATGCTTGAAAAGGCAGAGGAAACCGTCCAAGAAGAGATAGATGCTGAAAATGAAGATTATGATATAGAAGATATCAAAGAAGACATTTCAGATCTTAAAGAAGAGATTAGTAAACTAAAAGAAGAAATTGACCTTCTTAAAGAAGGCAAATAAAAAGAAGCTTAAGCTAGTGGCCCAACCCTTATTTGGATTGGGACCACCGGTTTGGCTTCTTTTTTATTCAGCAGATAAGGCTTCGACTGGGTCCTTGTTTGCTGCTATCCTTGATGGGATGAGCCCTGCTATTAGGCTTAAGGCTACTGAGATTAGGATTAATATAAGAGCGGCTTCTAGAGGAAGCTTGGCTCCGATATCGGCAAAGCCTGACATCTTTACCATTATCCTTGTAATAAAGATATTTAAGATATAGGATAGGCCGACTCCTATGAGACCTGATAAGAGGCCTATTATCATGGTTTCTGCCATAAAGACCTTGTAGATATCTTTTTTGCTAGCACCGATTGCCCTTAAGATTCCAATTTCTTTGGTTCTTTCAAAGACTGAGATATAGGTGATAATTCCAATCATGATTGATGAAACTATGAGAGAGACTCCTACAAAGGCTATGAGTATATAGGAAATTGCCCCAATTATATCTGTGATAGACTTTGAAATTATACCGATTAGGTCGGTAAAGGAGATTTGCTCTTCTATTTTTTTGTCTTGGTTGTATTCATCGATAAACTTCTTTACCTTGTCCCTATTTTCAAAATTGTCTACATAGATTGAAATCTTTGATGGATTTTTTTCTTCTATATAGCCTAGGTTTTCCAGGTTTTTCTTGTAGGAGAAGTCTTTTAGAAACTCATCGTAGATCTCAAGGAAGGTATTTTTATCATCTTCTTTTAAAAGATAATCTACCATTTGCTTGTTATTTTGAGACTCCTTTGGACTAGCAAGACCCTTGCCTGCCATGGCAAGTTTTTTGCTTTCCTCTTGCATTTTCTTCACCAAATCTTCCTTATTTTGAAGAATCCAAGCATTGACCCTTGCAAGGTCAGTTTCGGTTAAATTATTTAGGTAGTCCTTACTTTGCTTTATTTTTTCATCGTCATTTGCTGCCCTAAATTTTAGGCCGTTTAGGACATTGGTATCTTGGTTTTCTCTTTGTTTTTTGATAATCTCCTGATTATTTACATAGTCAATCATATCCTTGGTAAAGCCCTCAGTATAGGCTAGGGGAGTTTGAATTATCCTATTGTCATCATCCTTTGTCTTTTTTGCTATGCCTACGATTTTAAGGGTCTTGGCGTCTTTGATTTTCTCATCTACTTTTGCCTGATTATCTTTGATAGATCCAAAGTTATTGCCTTCTTTTTCGTAATAATCGGAAGGGCTTAGGATTTTATATTCCTTGCCTAGGATTTCTTTTGGATCTAGATTGGCCTTTTTGATGTCAACTTTTTTCTTATCATCCAAATCTCTTAGGATATCTTCATATTCTTTTTTTGGAAGTAAGCCTAATTCATAAAATTTGGACCTTAGGATCTGATTGTTGTAGTCTGTAAAAAGGATTAGTTCATTAGGATTTTCCGGCCAATGACCTGCTACAATTTCGTATTCATCCTTGACCATAGGGGAGATTTGTCCATCCTTAGTAGTAATTAGTTGGGATATATTTGGGTTTTGTTTAGAAGATCCAAAGGCAAATGGGAAATTAAATCCAGCAGGTCTCACGTTTTCAAAATCTGATCCATCTGTATTTACAAGTTCACCCTTTGGGTCCTTTGTGAAGATGTCAAATTTGCCATCGTAGGTGTAGGAGATAAAGTGCTTTCCTACTTCATCAGATAATTTTTGGTCATTAGCCTCTAAATATGACTTGAATTTCTCAAGGTCATTTTCTAAGCTGCTGCCAGAAAGCTTGGACCTATTTTTAAGGCCTATGTCATTTGATGCGACCTTGCTTTGATCTGTGCTTTTATTTTCATCTTTTCCCATTTGGCCGAGGGAAGCTAAGTCGACTGAGCTTTTTTCAATTTCTATAGGATAGGATTTAAGGGCATTTTTCTGGTTTTCTTCGATAAAGTCGCTTGCCCCATTGGATATTGAAAGAATCAGGGCTATGCCTATTATCCCAATTGATCCAGCAAAGGCAGTAAGGAGGGTCCTGGCTTTTTTATTTAAAAGATTGTTAAAGGAAAGACCTAGGGCTGTCTTAAGTTTAAGGGCAATCTTAGAAATCTTGAAATTATCTGTTGTATCAGAATCTTCGTAAGGATTTGAATCTGATATTATTTGACCATCTTTGATACCGATTATCCTTGTGGAATATTTTTCAGCAAGGGACTGGTTGTGGGTTACCATGATTACAAGCTTATCCTTAGCAATTTCCTTTAAAAGGTCCATGATTGCAAGGGATGTCTCGCTATCAAGGGCACCTGTAGGCTCATCAGCCAGAAGGATCTGAGGGTCATTTACTAGGGCTCTGGCAATGGCGACACGCTGCATCTGTCCACCAGAAAGCTCTGAGGGCTTCTTATAAATATGGTCTTTTAAGCCAACTCTTTCTAGGGCCTTGATGGCCTTATCCTTCATATTCCCCGTACCCTTATTAGATAGGGTTAGGGAAAGAATTACATTGTCAAGGACTGTTTGGTGGGAAATAAGGTTGTAGGATTGGAAAATAAAACCTATTCTAACATTCCTATAAAAATCCCAATCCTTATCGGTAAATTTCTTAGTTGACCTTCCGTCTATAATAAGATCGCCCTCATCATAGCGCATAAGACCGCCAATTATATTAAGGAGGGTAGTCTTGCCACCTCCAGACTGGCCTAAGATTGAAACAAATTCATTTTCTCTAAAAGAAATAGATACACCATCAAGGGCCTTCTGGGAAAAGCCCTGAGTGTGGTAAATTTTTGATATATTTTTAAGTTTTAACATATTTTTCCTTTCTGGTCTATTATACATTTTTTCAAACCTATGCAAAGGAGTATAATCTAAGCAAAAAGTACTTATAATAAGTGAGTTTTAAACTTGGAGGAGATAATGCTAGATAATAAAGGATTTGACTTATGGGCGAAAACTTTTGATCAGATAGTAGAAGAAACTGATGATGAAAAGTCCTATCCCTTTGCCGGTTATAAGGAAATTATAAATGAGATTTATAAGAGGATTTTAAATTCTAAAGCTCATAGGGTATTAGACCTGGGCTTTGGCACAGGAAGGCTAGCTCATGCCCTATATGACCAGGGTCTTGAAATTTTCGGCCAAGATTTTTCAGAAGAGATGCTAAAGCTAGCTAAAGATAAGATGCCAAAAGCAAATTTATACTTGGGAAATCTTGCTGATGGCCTAGCTAGTGGTTTGATTGATAAAAAATATGATGCCATTGTTGGAACATATTCCCTCCACCATTTGGATGATGAAAAGAAAGTGGCCCTTATAAAGTTTTTACTTACTCTCCTAAATGATGGCGGGAAAATTTATATAGGGGATGTCGCCTTTGAAAGCCGTAAGGATTTGGAAGCTTGTAAGAGAGAAGCGGAAAAATATTGGGATTATGATGAGATTTATTTTGTATATGATGAAATAAAAAAATCCTTTCCTGATATAAACTTTGAAAAATTTTCCTTTTGTGCAGGCCTTTTGACCCTTGCTAAACAAATTTAAGAAAAATAGAAAGATGATATGGGCGAGATAATAATTATAGGGACTGACCTAAAGGATTTTAAGAAATTACAAGTAAATACAAGGTTTTATAAGTATTTGGGTGCTGATTTTATAATTATAAGGCCCTTTGATAAGCTTAATGAGGCGGGGATAAAAGAGATTTTAAAACTAAATGATTATTATAAGAAGCAAGACTTGGGATTTGGCCTAGGCTTTCAACTTAAAGATTTGATGGCGGATTTACTTTCTAAACCTGCTTCAGCCATTGATTTTTCTGATCCGAAAATTAGAAAAAGCCTTTATCATTTTATTGAATATTTAATTAAGCATGGGATTTCATTTTTTAATTTAGAAGTCCTGGAAGATCTCAAAAGTCCAAGTGTCGGAATTTTTGAAGCTGTAAGAGAGCTTAACAAAAATACCTTTTTCAATAAGGAAATTATAAGCTTGGGGACTTTCAAAAACCAAAGTCTTGATATCAGGTCCCTATCAAATCCCAAGCTTCCTGGCCTTAGCCTAATTGGCTATAAAGGACAAGTAAGAGATTTACTTAAGCTTAGTTTAAATTTTAGGGAAACTGGGTCGCAACTCTGCTTGACTTATACAAATTTCTGGCAGGATGGAATTAATTTTAGAAATTATCCAATCTATGCAAAGAGGATGATTTACATGACCTTATTTTTCCTAAAATCTAGCCTTTATGTAAATGAGAGTGATTTAGATTTTGATGATGTGATATTTTTACGAAAGCTGTTTGCTCTTAAAGGCAAAATCGCTAGGGTAAGAAGCCTTAGGAAAATTCTCCCAAAAGAATCTGAAATTATAGCCTTCATTAGGCAGGGAGATGACGAAAAGATTTTGTTCTTAGCAAATAAGGGCCAAAATGAAGTCTTAATTGATATAGGCTACCAGGTTATGGATTACAAAGACTATCAATATTTGATAGGTTCTTATACATCAAGGAGTCTTTATAGAAATATCCTCTTAAGGCCCTACGAAGCAGTCGCTTTTATGAGGTCTAAATAATTGTAAAAGTAGCTAAATATTGTAAAATCAAATATAGATAAGTCAGGAGACATCAGGAGGAAATATGAAAATTGTTGTACTTGGCATGGGCTATGTGGGCCTTTCAAATGCTATTTTGCTAGCTCAATCAGAAGAGGTGGTTGGGGTAGATGTAAGTAAAGAAAAAGTTGACCTTATCAATAACAATATATCACCAATTAAGGATGATTACATAGAAAACTATCTTAAGAATAAAGAATTAAATCTAGTAGCAAAGACCAGTGGAGTAGATGATTTTAAAGACAGCGACCTAGTAATCCTTGCCCTTCCTACAAATTATGATGAGGAGGAGTCTTATTTTGACACATCCTTCTTAGACGATGCTATAAAGGAGATTAAGGCTATAAGGAAAGACTTGCCAATCCTTATAAAATCAACTATTCCAATAGGTTATACTCAGAAGGTGAACGACCTTTATGGATGTGACAATATAATATTTTCGCCAGAATTTTTAAGAGAGGGCAGGGCCCTTTACGATTCTTTGAATCCTTCTAGGATTATTGTCTCAAATGAAGGGGGCTTTGGGGAGAAAATCGGAAGTCTTTATAAGAAAGAAGCCCTAAATGACCCGGAACTTATTCTTATGGGCTCAAGCGAGGCTGAGGCTGTAAAGCTATTTGCCAATACTTACCTTGCCTTAAGGGTGGCCTTTTTTAACGAGCTAGATTCCTTTAGCTTGGCCAAGGGCCTTGACTCTAAAAATATTATAAGGGGTGTGTCAGCTGATCCAAGGATTGGTGACCATTACAATAACCCATCTTTTGGTTATGGTGGTTACTGCTTGCCAAAGGATACCAAGCAGCTTTATGCCAACTTTGCCGGTATACCAAACGCCTTATTTAAGGCAATTATTGATGCCAATGACATCAGAAAAGATTATCTAAGCAGAGACATTATGGATAAGAAGCCAAACTTAATCGGCATTTATAGGCTAGTTATGAAAAAGGGTTCAGATAATTTTAGAAAGTCTGCCATCTTTGACGTGATAGAAAATCTCAAAAAAGAGGGAGCAAATTTAATTATATATGAGCCAAATATTGACGGCGATGATTTTGAAGGCATGAAGGTAGTTAATAATATAGAAGAATTTAAAAAGGCAGACCTAATCTTAGCAAATAGGCTTGAAGACGAGCTTATAGATGTAAGGGATAGAGTCTACACTAGAGATTTATTTAACAGGGATTAAAATTATGACAGAGAAAAAATTCGTACCTGAGGTACATTCCAAACTTAGAAAATCATTTATATCAGTGCCAGAAGAAATCTATAAGGCAAGCGGGATCAAGATTTTTGATAAGAGAATTAAGTCTCTGCTTTTTACGACAGACCTTGCCATAATTAGAAATTCAAATGCGGACTCAATTATGGCCGTTTACCCATATACGCCCCTTAATTCTATAACAGAATCAATTATATCAATTGCAAGCGTACCTTGCTTTATAGGAGTGGGTGGGGGAACAACTCAAGGACCTAGGTCAAGAGCGATAGCCTATTATGCTGAGCTTGCAGGAGCCTATGGAGTGGTTGTAAATGGGCCGATTCCTCACGAAGATATAGAAGCGATTTCTAAATTTGTTGACATACCAGTCATAGCGACTGTGACCTCGCTTAAGGATGATTATAAGGCTAAAATTGCGGCAGGAGCAGAGATTTTAAATGTATCAGGAGGTAAATATACAGCAGACCTCGTAGCCCACATTAGGGCTGACATTGGAGATAAGTTCCCAATTATTGCCACTGGAGGTAAAGATGGTAAATCTATAATGGAAACTATCGATGCTGGTGCAAATGCCATCTCCTACACCCCACCTTCATCATCAGATGTCTTTGGGTCAATGATGGATAAGTATAGAAACGAGGACATTTAATGTATAAGGGATATTTTACTGATGTTGGAAATATTAAGCTAGGCCACGCCCAAGATTTAGAGGGAGGAACGGGACTAAGTATAATCCTTCCTGATCCAGGTAATACTGCAGGAGTCGATGTAAGGGGAGGGGCGCCAGGTACAAGAGAGACTGACCTTTTAAATCCCCTAAACCAAGTTTCAGAGCTAAGCGGTCTAATCCTATCAGGCGGATCTGCTTATGGACTTGAGGCCTCTTCAGCCTTGATGAAAATCCTAGAAAAGGAAGGCGTCGGCTTTAATGTAGGTGTGGGAGTTGTGCCAATAATTAGCCAGGCGGTCTTATTTGATTTAGCCTATAAAAATCCTAAGGCTAGACCAAATGCAGCCATGACCCAAGAGGCCTTTGATAAGGCGACCTACCAAGATAAAAGCCAGGGCCTTGTTGGGGCAGGATGCGGGGCTACAGTTGCCAAGGGCCTTGGGCCAGAACACTTGATGAAATCAGGCCTTGGCCAAGCATCAATTAAAAAGGGAGACTTAGTTGTATCTGCAATCGTGGCTGTAAATGCCTTTGGAGATATCTATGATTACCATAAGGGCCTTCAAATTGCAGGACCAATCCTAGATGGCAAGATGGTCAAAACTATGGATTACCTGGATCAAATCCTAGGTTCTTTTGCTGATATCAAGCCAACTAACACAACCATCGGAGCAGTAGCAACCAATGCGACCTTTAATAAGACAGAGCTTACAAAGATTGCTGGCATGGCTCATGATGGCTATGCTAGATCGATTAATCCAGTCCACACCATGATGGATGGGGATACAATATTTTCCCTTGCTACAAATAAAGTTAAGGCAGATATAAACTTAGTAGGTGCCTTGGCAGCTGATGTCATGAGCAAGGCCATTGCCAATGCTATTTATAGCTTAGGAGAAATTGAAAATTAGTATTTAAGTTAAAAAATCTAGGAGATACTAATCTCAAAGAGAAGACAAAATCCAAAAACGCTTATCCAACTACAGAAATTTAGAAATTCTAAATCTCATAATCCTGTAAATCGCAAACTCGCTAAGGCTCAAACAGTGCGATTTACGGTCGGATTATTTTGATTTGAATTTCTTGAAATTTCTTTCGAATGGAACGCTTCCTTTTGGATTTTGTCGCTTTTTAAAAAATCTAAGACTAGTCCACCTAGTCTTTTTCTTTGCCTATAAATTGACAAGATTAGCTTATATTTACTTGCATAGTATAATATATATGTATTATAATATATCTTATAAAATTATGAAAAAAGGATGGAGGAGGATTTTATTGGATATTCAGATTAAATTAGCCCTGATGATTTTTTTGGGAATTATTGGAGGCAAGATTTCACGAAGGTTTAAATTGCCAAATGTCACTGGTTATATAGTGGCTGGTTTGTTATTAGGACCTTCATTTTTAAATGTTTTAAGTGAGGCTAATCAACCTATGGTCGACTTTGTAAATGAGTTTGCCCTAGGAATTATTGCTTTTTCGATTGGAAGTGAGTTTAGGCTAGAAGATTTGAAAAAACTTGGCAAGGACGTCTTTGTAATTACAGTCTTTGAGGTCCTTGGGGTCTTGATTTTAGTATTTTCTGTCATGTATTTTATTTTGGACAAGTCTTTTGTTTTTTCAATTATCATAGCTTCTATGTCAGCAGCTACTGCTCCAGCAGGGACAATGATGGTTATTAGACAATTTAGGGCCTATGGGCCACTTACCAAGACAATTTTACCAGTTGCAGCCCTTGATGATGTCTTGGGAATTATAAGCTTTGGAGTTTCTATGTCCTTGGCCAAATTTGCAATCGGAGAAAAGAGCTTATCAATACCGATGATGATACTTAGTCCGCTGATAGAAATTGCCCTGTCATTTTTATTGGGACTTTTAATTGGCTTAGTCTTTACCTATTTGATTAAGAAAGTCAGAACAAAGGAAGATGAGCTTTCTGCAATTATTACAGTAATTTTATTATCAACAGGTCTTGCTAACTATTTCAAGCTTTCGCCACTTTTGGTGAATATGGTTGTGGGTGGAGTCCTTGTAAATTATCATAACAATTCAAGAAAGGTTTTTGATAATATCAATGATTTTGCCCCACCTATCAATCTCTTATTTTTCACCTTTGCAGGTGCTAAGCTTGACCTATCAGTCCTTATGTCAATAGGATCACTTGGAATATTTTATGCCTTATCAAGGGCGGCTGGGAAAATTTCTGGAGCATCGCTTGGAGCTAAGCTTGTGGGTGCTGAAGAGACTGTTGTCAAATGGCTGGGCCTTTCGCTTTTATCGCAAGGCGGGATTTCTATCGGTTTATCAATGATTGTAGCAAGAGAATTACCAGACTTTGCTAATGAGATAATCACAGTTATTTTATTTTCAGTCTTGGTATTTGAAATCCTAGGACCAATTCTTGCCAAGGTCTCAATTACAAAGGCAGGCGAGGTAGATGGTTTGAAAAGAAAGCTAGTAAAGGAGAAAAAGTCATGAAGGCACTATTTTTAGTTTTAAATAAGACAGAAAAATTAAATGACATCTTAGAAAAATTCGTAGAAGTGGGTGTTACAGGGGCGACAATCCTTGATTCCCAGGGTATGGGATCGGCCCTTATTGAAGGAGAAATACCACTTTTTGGTGGAGTTTTAAGGTCGGTTATGGATAATAATAGACCTTATAATAAGACGATTTTTACCCTTCTTGATGACGAAGACCTAAGGGCAGCAAAGGATGCTGTTAAGGAAGTCCTAGGTGATATGAACCAGCCTGGAGTAGGCTTGATGTTTTCTATAGATGTGGGAGATGTCGTTGGAATATAAAGATTAAGAGGCTTGAGCCTCTTTTTTCTTGCCCAAATAAAAAATTCCTAATCCAAAAATGGATCTAGGAATTTTTTATATATATTACATAAAGGTTGCCCCGTCACAGTAGAGGATTTCTCCAGATACGTAGGAAGCCATATCGCTTGCTAAAAATAGGACGGAATTTGCAACATCTTCTGGTTCGCCAATCCTTTTTAGCGGAATCATTTGTTTAACAGGTTCTATTTGCTCTTTTGGAAGGACTTTGACCATATCTGTGTTTGTAACACCAGGAGCAATTGCATTTACCCTAATTCCATGTGGTCCTAGTTCTCTTGCAAGGGAGATAGTTAGGCCATTTATAGCAAATTTACTTGCTGGGTAGGCAACTCCAAGTTGTTGGCCATTTTTACTTACCATTGATGAGAAGTTTACAATTACCCCGCCCTTCTTCTCTATGAAATGAGGCAGGAGCTTGTGAATCATATTGTAAGTTCCATTTACATTTATATTCATTACATTGGCAAAATGAGCAAGGTCAGCATCAAGGCTTGGTATATTATCTGAGACACCTGCACAGTTTACTAGGATATCAACCTTGCCGAAGTCACTTAGGACTTTTTCTACAAATTCTTTTACACTTTCTTCATCTGTAAGCTTTGGCCAGTAACCCTTAAAATTTTCCTGATCATATTTTTCGCTTAAGTTTGCAAGAGCCTTGTTTGCAGATTCTTCCCTTGAGCCGAGGACAGCAACTTTTGCCCCATTATCTAAAAATTTTTCTGCAACAGCATAACCAATACCTCTTGATGAGCCAGTTATGATTGCAACTTTTCCTTCTAATAATTTCATATTTGCCTCCTTTATTTCTTAATTAATACTTACCCCATTTAAACGATAAATATCCTAAAAGATATTATTTGACATAGAGATGCAAAAGGAGTATTATTACTAGGAATTCTCTACTCCGTAGTATAAACGGGGTCAATAGTCCATAGGGAGGTGAAAATATGAATATATATGAAGCAGTATTGATTTTCAAAACTGACTTAGCTGATGCTGACAGAGTAGCTCTTCTTGATAGATTTAAAGGTCATATCGAAGAAAATGGCGAAGTTGTATCAGTTGATGATTGGGGAAAGAGAAGACTAGCATATGAAATTAACGATCTTAAAGATGGTTATTACTATATCGTAGACTTCAAAGCTGAACCAGATCACATCAAAGAATTCGAAAGAAGATTAAGACTTTCTGACTCAATTCTTAGATATATGGTTATAAGAAAAGAGGACTAATTTGAATAAGGTTATACTGATAGGTCGCTTAACAAGGGACCCAGAGTTAAGGTACACACAATCAAACCAAGCGGTTTGTACATTCAATTTAGCTATTGATAGAAGATTAAGCAGAGAAAGAAGAGAAGAAGCGGAAGCATCTAATCGTCAAACAGCGGATTTTCCAAGAATCACAGTTTGGGGTAGACAAGGCGAAAATGCCTCTAAATACCTCAGTAAAGGAAGTCAATGTGCAGTAGAAGGTAGGATCCAAACAGGAAGCTACCAGGATAGAGAAACAGGTAAGACTGTATATACAACAGATGTTGTTGCCGACAATGTTGAGTTTTTAGGCTCAAGAAATGACGGCCAAAGATCATCAAATCACGGATCTTTCCCAGGTGACAACCAAGATACCTATAATAACAATTATTCTCAAACTAATAACTACCAAAATCAAAACTACAATCAACAAAACCAAGGTTCAAATAACTTTGGTGGCAATGATGACTTTTTTGATGATGACTTTACTGAAATCCAAGACGATGGAAGAATTCCCTTCTAGATTATAGAGAAAGGAATAACAATGGCAGTAAGAAGATTTAAACCAAGAAAAAAGGTTGATCCATTTGTTAAAGACCCATCTAAAGTAATAGATTACAAAGATATCGAAACTCTTAAAAGATTTATTACTGACAGAGGTAAGATTCTTCCAAGAAGAGTTACAGGTCTTAACGCTAAACACCAAAGAGAAATAACAAGAGCAATCAAAAGAGCTAGACAAGTAGCTTTATTGCCTTACGAAGAACAATAAGAATAATAAAAAATACACAAATTTCAATAAGCAATTAGAAGGGGTGCGCCGGCATCCTTTTTTATTTGTAATATTTGGCTTATTTAGAAAAATTGACCTTAATTTGTCAAAAACTTAAGCTTTTTTATAGTTTTTGGCTGAAATATAAGTATAATTAAGTATATAATATGGGACACTATGATTTTAAGGATGTTACTCTTTTATAGATATTTAATTGGCTTATAGCTTAGAAGAATTTTCTATAAAAGACTTTTGTAGTTAATTCTTAAATTATATAGACCATAAAATTTAATAATATTAAGGAGGAAGTATGTTTATAGAAATTTTATCCCTCTTTGTAGCTATTTTGGCCTTAGTCCTAATGGCTTTCAACATAAGAGAGAGGATATTACCTGTTTCTAAAGGCTCAGAAAGAATGAGCGAGATATCAGGTTATATCAAAAACGGAGCTATGACCTTTATTTCAAGTGAGTATAAGTTTATCGCTATTTTTGTAGTTGTAGTTTCAATCCTTATAGCAATTTTCCTAGATTATAGGATTATGATTTGCTATATAGTAGGTTCAGCTTTTTCAATGCTAACAGGCTTTATAGGAATGCTTACAGCGACAGAATCTAACGTAAGATGCGCTAATGAAGCCATGGAAGGTGGTAGATCTAGAGCCCTAAAGCTAGCCTTTACAGGTGGTTCAGTAATGGGTCTTGCTGTAACAGGACTTGGATTTTTAGGTCTTGTAGTAAGCTTTATGATCTTTAGAGATCCAGCAATTGTTATGGGTTATTCCCTAGGTGCCTCATCTGTAGCCCTATTTGCTAGAGTGGGTGGTGGTATCTATACAAAGGCTGCTGACCTTGGTGCGGACCTTGTAGGTAAGGTTGAAGCAGGAATTCCAGAAGATGACCCAAGAAATCCAGCAGTAATTGCAGATAACGTTGGAGATAACGTAGGTGATGTTGCAGGTATGGGAGCAGACTTATTTGAATCCTATGCAGGAGCAATCATCTCAGCTATAACCCTAGGTCTTGTATCTTATGGTGAAGTAGGACTTAAATTTACCCTACTACTAGTATCAATCGGAATCCTTGCATCAATTGCAGCAACAATTCTTTTCCTAGGAAAGAAACACAAGAGTCCACAATCAGCTCTAATGCAAACAATCTACCTATCAGGTGCTATAGTTATTGTAGCAGCTTTAATCCTTTCCTTATCATATTTTGGAAACTTAAAAGCAGCCCTAGCTATAATTACAGGTATCATAGTAGGTATTTTGATAGGACTATTGACAGAAATTTATACATCAGATCATTATAAATTTGTAAAGAATATAGCAGAAGAATCAAAAACAGGTGTTGCAACAAACATCATAGCAGGTCTATCAACAGGAATGCTTTCAACAGTTTATCCAATAATCCTTATAGGACTTGGAATAATTGTAGCCTTCTGGGCAGACGGAGTCTTTGGTATAGCTCTATCAGCCGTAGGAATGCTTTCAACAACAGCAACAACTGTAACAGTAGATGCTTACGGACCAATCACAGATAATGCTGGAGGAATCGCTGAAATGGCCAAACTTCCAAGCCAAGTTAGAGATATAACAGACGAATTAGACTCAATTGGTAACACAACAGCAGCTATTGGTAAGGGTTTTGCTATAGGATCAGCAGCCCTAACAGCCCTATCACTTTTTGTAACATATTCTGAAACTCTAAAGCTAGAAACAATCTCAATCCTAGATTCTAAGGTAGTAGCAGGAATGTTCGTAGGTGGTATGCTACCATTCTTATTCTCAGCCCTAACCATGAACTCAGTAGGTAAGGCTGCAACAGAAATGATTGAAGAAGTAAGAAGACAATTTAAAAACGACCCAGGTCTACTCGAAGGAACAAGCGAACCAGATTATCAAAAATGTATTGAAATCTCAACAGCAGCATCCCTAAAAGAAATGATTATACCAGGCGTACTTGCCATAGTAGTACCAATCTTTGTAGGAAAAGTATTCGGACCAGAAACCCTAGGTGGCCTTCTTGCAGGAGCTCTAGTAACAGGAGTATTACTTGCAATCTTCATGTCAAATGCAGGTGGTGCTTGGGACAATGCCAAAAAACACATCGAAACTCTAGATGGAGAATTTGGTAAGGGTTCTGAAGCTCACAAAGCAAGTGTCGTGGGAGATACAGTAGGTGACCCATTCAAAGACACCTCAGGCCCATCACTAAACATCCTAATCAAGCTAATGACAGTAGTATCAGTAGTTTGTGCAGGCTTATTTATCTAAAACATCAAACGGCGGTTTAAAAACTGCCGTTTTTTTGATATAATCAAATAAAGGAGCAAGTCATGAGCATATATTTATTTGAATACCTAGTCCAAATCCTAGGTGGCCTTGGCCTAAGCTATTTTAGGGGCTATGGGGACCTAGAATTCATATTTTTTATCATATACATAGCAGGCATCATAATGATGGTCTATCACAATTACAAAATCATGGACAAAAGCTGGATGGCCTACATAAACTTTGACCTAATCTTTGTAATAATAGTAATAGGAATCCCCAAATCATTTGACCTAAACGGCTTTGAAATACCAATCATGGTTATAGTAGGCTTAATTTATGCCTATTTGATGGATAAGAAGAAGCATAAAGAAGTTGAAGGTAAGGGTGATATTTTAAAATAGCTAATGATAGGAGATATGGATATTAAAAAACCACCCGTCTTGGGTGGTTAAAGTAAATTATCTATATCTCTTTTTGCATAAATCAGTCTTCTTATTTCCATTATATCTCCAATAACAACATAAAATATAGAAAAATTTCTTACATTAATTCGATAGTAAGGATATTTTCTAAATTTATTTGATTTATATGGAGAAACGATTAGTGGATTATCTAATCTTTTATCAATTGCATGCTCTATTTCATCAACAAGTCTATAGGCAGCTTCAGGATTCTGTAGGTTAGAAGTTATATAATTAGCTGCATCTATTAAATCTTTTTCAAATATTGGAAGAAATCTTAATTTATAGACTTTGTTCATCTATATTTTTCCTAACCTTATCGAAAACCTGGTCCTTTGAAAGCCTTGAGGTTGTACTGAGAGCTTGGTAATCTGCTTGGTCAAGTTTTTTTTCAATATTATTAGTAAGTTCAGAATACATATCAATGCTCATGAGAACCATGGTACCGTATCCATTCTTGGTTAAAAATATCGGTGAGCTCGAATTTTCAAGAGTTTCTTCTATTTCTCTAAATTTATTTCTTAAATCTGATATTGGCCTAATATCTACCATAATCTGCCTCCTTTTATCATTATTATATCATTATTTTATCATTAAAACAATAAGATGATTGGATAAATTTATAGAAAGTATTTTAAGTAAAAAAAATAGACCCTAAGGTCTATGGTGCGGGATAGAAGACTTGAACTTCCACGACCTAAAATCGGTCACAAGATCCTTAGTCTTGCGCGTCTGCCAATTCCGCCAATCCCGCTTAGTATCACTATTAAATGATACTATGGTTTTTATCTTTTGTCAAATAATTTTTCCTAAAAAGTCTTTAGCCCTATCTGTCTTTGGATTTGCAAAGAAATCTTTTGGGTCCTTGCTTTCTTCGACGATTTTTCCTGCATCCATAAAGATTAGCCTGTTTGATACCTCTCTTGCAAAGGCCATTTCGTGGGTTACTACAAGCATTGTCATTGAATCATTTGCAAGATCAGCCATTAGATTTAGGACTTCTCCTACCATTTCAGGGTCTAGGGCGCTGGTTGGTTCATCAAAGAGCATTATTTTTGGATTCATCATGAGGGCCCTTATTATTGCTATCCTTTGCTTTTGACCACCTGAAAGCTCATCTGGGTAGGAGTCTTTCTTATCTGATAGGCCGATTCTTTCTAGGAGCTCTTTTGCCTTTAATTGGGCTTGTTCCTTATCTAGCTTGCCCCTCAGGACTGGAGCTAGGGTTAGGTTGTCGATGATTGTCAAGTGAGAGAAGAGGTTGAAATTTTGAAATACCATGCCTATTTCTTCTCTTAGGCTATTGATATTTAAATCTTTTACATTCTTTCCTAAAAATAATATCTGGCCGCTATCTATCTCTTCTAGGAGGTTTAGGCTTCTTAGGAAGGTTGATTTTCCTGAGCCTGATGGGCCTATTATTGAGATTACATCACCTTTATTGACTTTTAAATCTATTCCTTTTAGAACTTCGTTGTTTGCAAAGGACTTGTGAAGATTTTTAACTTCTAACATGTTTTACCTTCCTTTCCATGGCTTTGAAGGCTTGCTCGATTAAGATTACTATTATTAGATAGATTAGAGCGGCCGCAAAGTAAGGGACGCTTGCCTTAAAGGTTTTAGATATTATTATTGATGCCCCACGAGTTAGGTCTGCTAGGCCTATGAAGCCTGATATTGATGTCTCCTTTAAAAGGGTTATGACTTCGTTGCCTAGGGCTGGTAGGGCATTTCTTAGCGCTTGGGGAAGGCTTATCTTAAAAAGCGCTTGCTTATATGAAAGTCCCAAGCTTCTTGCCGCTTCTACTTCTCCCTTGGCTACTGAATTTAGACCGCTTCTTATAACCTCAGACATATAGGCTGCTGAATTAAGGGTAAAGGTTGCTATGGCAATTATTACCAGGTTATCAAGACCTACTAGGATTACGTTAAACATAATTAGCAGCTGGATGGTTGATGGGGTTCCCCTTATGATTGTTATAAATAGGCCTGCTAGCTTATCTAGGAGATTAAGGGCAAAACCTTTTGGATTATCCCATTTTGGATTTAGGTCTAGCTTGGCTTTTTTGATTATGGCAAGGATTAGACCTAGGATAAAGGACAATATTAGGGATACTATACTCACTAGAAGGGTTATTTTAAGCCCTTCTAGCAGGTAAACATATAGGTTATCATCTAAGAGATTTGTCTTAATTAAGTTAAACATCAGGGCCTACTTATATTTTTTGACAATTTCTTCGATTGTGCCATCGTCTTGTAGTTCTTTGATGGCTTTATTTATTATCTCTTTTGCCTCATCTTCTTCCTTACCAATGGCAAAGGCATAGTCTTCAGATTCGTAGTCAGCTTCCATTATTTCTAGGTCATCGTTGGCTGCAAGGAATTTCTCAGCTGAAGTTTTGTCCATTAAGATTGCATCGATTTTGCCATTTTGAAGGGCAAGAACTGCATCAGGATATTTGGCAAAGGCTGATACCTTATCAAATTCTTCTTCAGCTATCTCATTTCCTACTGTACCAAGTTGGCTACCAATTGTTTTATCTTTTAGGTCATCTTTTGATTTGATTCCGCTATCTTTCTTTATTAAGAAAATTTGAGTGCTTGATGCGTAAGTATCTGTAAAGTCAACATTTTCAAGCCTTTTTGGGTCTACTGTCATACCAGCAGCTCCTATATCGGCCCTGCCTGAACCAATTGATGCTATGATGTTGTTAAAGTCCATATCTTTTATTTCAACTTCTACTTTAAGTTTATCTCCAATAGCCTTTACAATTTCTGGGTCGATACCAACAATATCTTCTCCATCATAAAATTCATATGGGGCAAAGTCTGCACTTGTTGCTACAGTTAATTTTCCATCTGCAAGGATACCTGGTAATTTATCTGCGCTTTCTGCTTCCTTAGCATCTTTGGCGTTTTCATTTGCTCCACATCCTGTCATTAGTCCTGCTAATAGGACACCGATTAATAGTTTTTTCATTATAAATTCCTTTCTTTTTTGGGCATAAAAAAAGCTCCTCCCTATAGGGACGAGTTTACCGTGTTGCCACCCAATTTCTCTTATTTCTCACAAAATAAGACTTAATAAGTACTATCATACCTTATGCTGTAAGGGGCATTCCCCTAAGGCCCTACTCTTAGTTCAGGTCTTAAGCTCAAAGACTCTCTTCATCCTACCCTTACCTGTCTTCTTCCACTCTACAAGACTCGCTAGAGGATTTATGTAAGATTACTCTTCTTATCATCGCTTGTTATGCTTTATTATATACCCTTTATTTTTCCTGTCAAGCTATTTAGATAAAGTATAGAAAAAATAATCATAAAGGATATAATAATTTTGAGGTATATATGATTAAAAAATGTTTTGCAAAAGTGAATCTGAGCCTTGATATTCTAAAGAAGAGAGCCGACGGCTATCACGATATAGATACAATCATGGCAAGGATTAGCTTATATGATAAGTTAGAAATTAAAAAGACAGGAACAGGTGAATTTGAATACCAGTCTAATATAGATTTAGGCCATTTGACAGATAATTTAATCTATAAGGCATACAAAAAACTAGCTCCCCTAGCTTATGAGAAGGGAGAAGACCTAGGTGTAGCTATCAAACTTAAGAAAAATATCCCCCTTGCTGCAGGCCTTGCGGGAGGATCGACTGATTGTGCGGAAACCATTAAGGCCTTAAATGAGCTCTGGGACCTGGGTCTTTCAAAAAAAGAAATGGCTGAGATTGGAAAAAGCCTAGGGGCTGATATTCCATTTTTCTTTGAAGAAAGCTTGGTAAGGGCTGAGGGAATTGGCGAGATAATAACACCTTTTACCAATAATCTTAAGATGAAACTCCTCCTTATAAATGATGGGACAGAAATCGCATCATCTTATGTCTATAAGAGGACAAAAACCTATGGTCATATCGATAATGAGGCAATCATTGCAGGTTTAGAAAAGGGTAAGTCTGAGATAATCGATAGTTTTGAAAATGTGATGGAGGCAGTAGTCCTTAGAGATTTTCTTCACTTAAATACTATCAAAGAAAATCTTTTGGCCAATGGTGCTTCTAAGGCCCTTGTTTCAGGCTCTGGGGCAACTGTATTTGGAATTTTCTTTGATGATAAGGCTCTTGATAAGGCCTATGAAAATCTCAAAGATTCCTATAACTTTGTAGAAAAGGTGGACCTTATAGATGACTAATATAGGCGTGTTTGATTCAGGACTAGGTGGAATTGCTGTTTTAAATGAGCTAGCCAAGAAAAATGACGCCAATTTCTATTACCTGGGTGATAACCTAAGGGTCCCTTACGGCAATAGACCAAAAGAAGAAATTAAAAAATTTGCTATAGAGCTTGTCACATTTTTAGAAAGATTTGATATAGACTTCTATATAATTGCTTGCAATACAATCTCAGTGACTTGCAAGGATTACCTTATAGAGCATTTCAAAAAGAAATTTATTGCCATCACAGATATGGCGGTTGAGGCAAGCCTAGAGTGTGATGGAGACTACTTAGCTCTTGCAACCAAGGCCACAATTTCAAGCCACTATATAAAAAATAAGATAGAGGCACAAAAGGATGGGAAAGTCTATGAAATGGCAGCTCTTAAGCTTGTAGATTTTATCGAAGAGGGATATCTTGAGGGACCTGACCTTGATGAGGCACTTAGAGAATATCTATATCCTGCCAATAATAAGGGTCTTGGAAATATAATTCTAGGATGCACTCATTACCCACTGATTAAAAATCAAATACAAAAAAATCTCACTTACCAGGCAAATATCATAGATCCTGCAATTTATTTAGCAGATAAATTAGATCTAGGATCTGGCCAAAAAGGGGTAAATATATTTATGACAAAGAAATCAGCTAAAACAGAAAGACTGATTGACCAAATAATGGAAGTTGATTACAAATTAAATTACCTAGGAGATATCAAATGATTTATGCAATAATGGATATTGGTTCAAATACCGTAAGGCTATCAGTTTATAAGGAAAAAGATGGCGAAGCCATTAATCTATTTTCAGAAAAAGAGCAAGTTTCTCTAAAATCTTTTGTAAAAAAAGGCAGGCTTACAGAAAAGGGCATAGCAAGACTCTTACACACTTTAGGGAAATTTAAGGCTGTGGTAGATAATTTTGATGATATTGATGGTGTTTATCCTTTCGCCACAGCTACTGTAAGGGATGTGGCAAATAGGGCTGATGTCTTAAATCTGATCAAGGATAATCTAGGCCTAGAAATTGAAATACTTTCAGGCGAAGAAGAGGCTAAGCTTGCCTTTGTAGGTGCGGCTATTTCAACAGAAGTGGCAGAAGGCGTACTTACAGATATAGGAGGCGGTTCTTCAGAAATTGTCCTAATAGATCAAGGTAAGGTTATAAAGTCAGTTTCCTTGTCAATTGGCTCTTTATCAGCCTTTAATGACTATGTCGATGGCTTATTTGCAGACAAATCTGATAGGAAAGAAATTGAAAAACGCATTGACCAGCTTCTTGAAGATAGCCTTATGTATGCAGAAGATCAAAAAATTCTTGCAGCAGTAGGTGGGTCTGCTAGGGCCAGCTTAAAATTCTACAAGGAATATTATAAGCTTGATGATAGCGTTAGAAGCATGGATGCAAGCGAATTTAATAAGATGCTTAAGGAAATCTTAAAGGCAGATGACAGGAGCAAGCTAGATATGATTCTAGCTGTCAAACCTGATAGGGTCCATACCCTCTTGCCAGGAATGATAATTTTAAATAAAATTTGTAAATTTTTCTCAATCGATACAATAAATGTTAGTCAAACAGGTGTTAGGGAAGGGTATGTCTATAGCAAACTTTTAGGAAGGAAATAGCTATGACAGACATAAGTTTTACGCAAAATAGGGAGTTATCTTGGCTTGAATTTAACAAAAGAGTCATAGATGAAGCAAGGGATAAAAATGTGCCCCTACTTGAAAGGCTTAAGTTTTTATCCATATATGATACCAACTTAGAAGAATTTTTTATGGTGAGGGTAGGATCTCTTACAGACCTATCTCACCTTAAAAAGGAACCTGTAGATGGCAAGTCAAAGATGACAGCCAGCCAGCAGATAGACGCTATATTAGACAAACTTGTCCCTATGTATGATGAGAAAGATGATATCTACGAAGACCTTGTTTATGACCTGGCTGAAGAAGGAATAAATATATCAAAAGTAAGGGACTTATCAGACAAAGACAAGAATCGCTGCAAGATTTACTTTGATTCAAAGATAGAACCAATTCTTTCATTTCAGATAATAGATAGGGTTCACCCAATGCCAAGGCTTGCAAATTTGAGCCTTTCAGTAGTATTTGATCTAGAAAAAAAGAAGGTAAAAAGTCAAAATACTAAGGAAACGATTGGAATAATTTACCTACCTGATAGGATTGAGAGGTTTATTAGGATATCTGAGTCAAATTATGTCTTTTTAGAAGATATCATAAAAGAATTTGGTAAAGAAGTTTTCGAGGGCTATAAGTGTCATAATTCCTATGTCATAAGTCTAACCCGCAATGCAGATATAAGTTTTGACGATGATGATTACGATGTAGATATGGACTTTAGGTCCTATATGAAGGGTAAGCTTAAGAAAAGAAAGAGGTTAGAGCCAGTTAGGCTAGAGGTTGATAAGGACTTAAGCCCTCTAGACCTTGAATTTTTATGCAAGAGCTTCACCTTGAACAAAAAATCTATTTTCACATCAAGGGCTCCCATGCAATTAGGCTTTATCTATGATTTTATAGACTCACTTCCAGAAGATTTTCAAAAAGCCAATTCCTTTGAAGAATTTAGTCCACAAGCATCAGCTATGGTCAATCCTCAAAGGCCAATGATAGAACAAATTCTAGAAAGGGACTTAATTTTATCATATCCTTATGAGTCAATGGATCCCATGATAAGGCTTTTAGAAGAAGCGGCAGAAGATCCAAGTGTAGATTCCATAAAGATAACCTTATATAGGATAGCCAAGGATTCAAAGATAGCAGCAGCCCTAATAAAGGCAGCAGAGGCAGGCAAGGAAGTAATCGCCCTAATGGAATTAAGGGCAAGATTTGATGAGAATAATAATATTTTGTGGTCATCAAGGCTAGAAGAGGCAGGTTGTAAGATTGTTTATGGCTTTGACCACTACAAGTGCCATTCAAAAGTATGTCTAATAACCAGGTATGAAAATGGAGAAATATCCTTTATTTCACAAATAGCTACAGGAAATTACAACGAAAAAACAGCCAAACTCTACACAGATTTTTCCTTCATGACAAGTGATATGGTAATTGGCCAAGATTGCAAAGATCTTTTTGATAATATCCTAATAGGAAATCTCGAAGGCACTTATAAAAAGCTCTTAGTTGCCCCAAAATCCATGCAAGTAGGCCTATATGATCTAATAGATGATCAGATAGATAAGGCCGAAAGGGGAGAAGAAGCCTATATAAGGTTAAAAATGAATTCCATTTCTGATAAGGTTTTAATTAATAGACTGGCAAAGGCATCTCAAGCAGGAGTTAAAATAGAAATGATGGTAAGGGGTGTAACTTGCATCCTGCCAGGAATTGAAGGTAAAACTGATAATATTGAAATTTACCAAGTAGTGGGAAGATTTCTAGAACATCATAGGATCTACCAATTTGGCAAGACCAATCCCAAAATTTATATATCATCAGCTGATTTTATGACAAGAAACATCAGAAATAGGATGGAAGTAGCAGTGCCAATAGAAGATTCTAGAATAAAAGAATATATACTAGATTTTACCGATATAATGTTTTCTGATGATGTAAAGATGAGAAAAATGGATAGGTCAGGTTTTTATAAAAAAGTAGATAATAATAAAAACATAAATGCCCAAGAAGTATTAATGAAAAAAGCCATAGAAGCTTTTGAAAATGTAAAAAATAAAAACCAATCAGACAATAATATAAATATCAATAAAAAGATTGATAAAAAATTGCAAGAGAAAAATAAGAAAAATAGAAGCTTTATAAGTAATCTTTTCTCTATATTTAAGAAATAGTCAAAATAAAACTAAAATTTGAGAAAATCCGGCAAATAAGTCGGATTTTTCTCATAATAGGGCAAAAAATATACTTTTTGCCCTAGGTTTTTTGCCCAAAAGATGTTATAATGAATATAGCAAGAGTAAACTGGCGCTAAATCTATGAATTGAAATATATTCATAATTATGCAATATTTTACTTATCCAAAAGACTCACAAAAATATTGAAATAAATAGAGGAAGAAAAATGTCAAACAAAGGAATAAGAGAGCTTAAGAGACGCAAAAGACGCGAAGCTAGAAAGAAAAGAAAGAGGGCAGCTTTGCTTGGTGTTGGTGCCTTACTTACAATTACCACCATCAAATTTGCCATACCAGAGAAAGATACCTACCAGATCAAAAGGCCAAGTGAATATAGAATAGCCTCGGGTGACCTTGTCAGAGAAACTAACGAAGATAAGAAAACACAAACAAGCGATGTTCACGTAGCTACAGAGATTGGTTTTAAAGATACAGATATAGCAGATGAGCTAAAAATTGCAGATAGCTCTTATCAAGATCAACTAATTGAATATGTTAAATGTATGCAAACTCAATATGCTTATCAATTTCCTAATGACTATTCAAAAACAGATAAATTCATTAAGGAAGGCGCATACTTAGGTTTTTATGGCTGTGAAAATGGCTTTGCCAAGGTAAAGATAGATGACACCTATTATTATGTAAATAAATATGGTTTAGCAAGACTAGCTAAAAATGAACAGATAAAGGTTGTAAATGGCTTAGCTTACGTAAGTGAAGCTTATCCATTGTCAGAAAACTTTGACCCTGGAGTAGACAAAACAGCCAGACGTGCCTTTGAGACAATGCGCCAAGATATGGCTAGGGAAAAGCTAGATTTAAGGATAGCATCTGACTATAGGGGATATGATCTTGAAAAAAAGATGTTTGATGCAGGCGAGGTAGATGCCTCAAAGCCTGGTACAAGTGAGCACCAACTAGGTGTGGCCTTTGATTTTTTTACCGAAGGCAGCAAATATAACGATAAATTTGAAGCGACAGCTCAATACAAGTGGCTAGTAGAAAATGCCTATAAATACGGCTTTATCGAAAGATATCCAAAGGGCAAAGAAAACATAACCCACCACAAGGCCCAACCATGGCACTTTAGATTTGTGGGTGTTGAAAATGCCAAAGAAATCTATGATAACAAGCTAACCCTTGAAGAATACTTAAAAATTAACTAGGAGGAAATATGAAAGCAATTAACACAGACAAAGCACCAGCAGCAGTAGGAGCATACGTACAAGCGATAGCAACAGATAACCTAATCTTCACATCGGGCCAACTCCCACTAGATCCAGCAACAGGAGAACTTGAAAGTGATATCAAAAAAGCTACAGAAAGAGCTCTAGAAAATATCAAAGCTATAGTAGAAGAAGCAGGTTCATCAGTTGATAAAATCATAAAATGCAATGTATTTCTAGACAAAATCGAAGACTTTGCAGACTTTAACCAAGTATACGAAGAATTCTTTGGTGACCACAAACCAGCAAGAAGCGCCCTAGAAGTAGCAAACATACCAAAGGGAGCAGTAATAGAGATTGAAGCTATAGCTTTGGCCTAATTTGTCCTGAAGGAAAATTATGGAAAGACTTATGTGGAGGCTTGAACTTGTCTTTATTTTTTGAAAGAAAATAAGCAGAAAGTTCAGCCGATACTATAGCCTTGTCCTAACGAACATGTAGTTTGAGTTATGGAAAGACTTATGTGGAGGTTCGAACTTGTCTTTATTTTCTGAAAAAAATAAGCAGAAAGTTCCGCCGATACTATAGCTTTGTCCTAACGAACACGAAGTGTGAGTTATGGAAAGACTTATGTGGAGGTTCGAACTTGTCTTTATTTTCTGAAAGAAAATAAATAGAAAGTTCCACCGATACTAAAGCTTTAATTTAAAAAAGTTTTTGGCAAAAACAGGATAGTTGCGACCAATTTTGAGTGAATTTTCATAGAATTTGTGGATGCATTTCAATAATTTTGTCAAAGCAATGTGAGTTCAAAAAATACTTATAAAATGAGATTTTTAGCTTTTTGATAATGAAACATTTTATGATTTGTTTTATGAGTCATTAAATAAATTGTTTAAAAATTCTCACTATATAAAAATTAAATCTAAGAAAAAACAAAGTTGACCCAGCAGGGTCATTTTGTTTTTGCAGGGAATTTGTAACTAAAGTTAAGGGAGAAAGAGATGGACCAGGATTATGGATTTAGAAAAGGGGATAAGTGGTTTAGGTATAGGGCTGCTGCCATTATAGTCGAAGAAGATTGCGTTTTGTTTGCGGGAAATGAAGCTAATGACTATTATTACTCCATAGGTGGAGGAGTCCATCTTGGAGAAAGTTCTGAAGAAGCAGTTAAAAGAGAAGTATTTGAAGAAACAGGAATCGATTATGAGGTGGATTATCTGGCTATAATCCATGAGAATTTCTTTGTAGGAAGTTCTACTTTAGAAGGCACCCTTTGCCATGAGATTTGCTTTTATTACATGATGAAGCCTAAGGGCAATAAGAATCTTAAGAGTAATAGCTACACCATGGAGGGACTTAAAGAATCTATGCACTGGATTCCAATTGATGAACTTGATAACTATAAGGCCTATCCATCTTTTATGAAAGAATATCTTAAGTCAGATCACTGCTGCTTAGAACATATAATTACAGATGAAAGATCCTAAGATTTTTTGCTAGTTTCTTAAGATATACTCTTTATTTAGAAAAAACTCTTCATTAATAAAAAAATTGATAAAGTAAAAACTTATTTATAAGGAAAGTTTCGATTTTCATTGACAAAAAAATCATTTTATACTAACATAGGTATAGACAAGGGAGTTCTTTAAAGATCTGAGAGGAAGATAAATCTTCGACCTTAGCTGATTTGGATAATGCCAACGTAGCTAGTCGCAATCTTATTTATGAGTTAATTCTTATCATGAAATTTTTTGAAACAGTCTTTGTGCTGTTTCTTTTTTTATCTCACTTATATCTTTGGTGCAAACTTTCTTGTGAAGATCGTTTAGCGGTAGATCGGGCAGACCACTTTCTATCGCTTAAGAAAAGATGCTTACAAAGAAAGGTTGTAATTTATAGAGAGATGAGCATTTACCACTTTAAATGATGCAGTGGAGGCGCTGGAATCTAAGTTTGTAGTTGACTTAGGTTTTTATAGGCTAAGTGGAGGATATAATCTTAGCAAGAATTTATTGCTATTTTAAATATCCTTTCACCAAATTTCAAAGATATGGGAGGAGAATTTGTTGAGTCGATAAAAAATTAGCCAATTTATAAAAATTAGACCCAAACTCCTCAAAAGGAGAGTAAAATGAAAGAAAAAAACAAAACTTATATCATGATAACTTTATCCATGTTTGTAACAATTGGAGTAGTAATTTCACCCATCCTCAGATTTGAAGGCTTTGCGCCAACGGCTCACTTTGTAAATATAGTTTGTTCAGTCTTTATGGGACCTTGGTATAGCCTTGCAAATGCAATCCTAACTGCCTTTATCAGGATGACTTTTTTAAGTATTCCACCTCTTGCAGTGACTGGTCAAGTCTTTGGGGCTGTCCTTTCTGGAATTTTATATAGAAAGACCAAGGGCTCAATAATAGCAGCAGTCATCGGTGAAATAATAGGAACAGGAATAATCGGAGCAATAATATCAGCACCTGTAATGACCCTATTTTTGGGAAATAAAAACATTGCCTTATTCTACTATATTCCAAGCTTTTTTATAGCAACTCTCTTAGGAGGATCAGTAGCTTTTATCTTCCTAAAGACCCTCCAAGGTTCAAATATGCTGATAAAGATACAAAATTCTTTAGGAATCCAAGCTTATGAAAAATCTAAAAGACCTAGTAAAAATTAGGGCAGAAATAAGAAAAAAAGATCCCCTAATCCATGCCATAACCAATCCCATAGCCATAAATATGGTTGCAAATTCAATCTTATTTGTGGGTGCTAAGCCAATTTGTGCTGAGCACCCTCAAGAGATGGAAGATATAACCCCAAAGGCAGATGCCCTATCAATAAATCTGGGCAATATCAACCAGCAAAGGATGGAAGCCATGGATAGGGCCTCTTTTTTTGCAAGCATGAAGGGTCTACCTATAGTAATAGACCTGGTAGGAATTGGGGCAAGTAAGTTAAGACTTGACTTTGCTAAAAATTTGCTTGATAAATATAAATTTACCTTACTAAAGGGTAATGCCTCAGAAATTATAGCCCTAGCTAAGGGAGCTTCTTCTGCCAAGGGAGTAGATGTTGGTAAAGATGATGAGGATAAGAGTCTAGAATATTTGATAAAAACTTGCCAAGACTTAAGTAAGAAATACCAGGCGGCAGTTCTTCTTACTGGTAAGATTGATATTTTGGTCAAAGACAATAAATATTACCTAATAGAAAATGGTTGTCCAGAACTATCTAATATAACTGCAACAGGCTGCATGCTTACAGGCTTGATTTCAGCCTTTATAGCGGTGACAGATGTCATAAATGCAAGCCTACTTGCCATGCTAATTATGGAAATTGGTTCAGAAAAAGCGGTCAAAGATAAACCTTACAGCTTTTTTATAGATCTAATGGATAAGATTGGGACAATAAGTGATGAAACTATAATTAATCATGCAAAAATCAAGGAGGGAGAAATTTGAAAAAATTATATTTGGTGACAAATTCTGATAAATACACAGAAGAAGAATTTCTTAGAAGAATAGAGGAGGCCCTTAGGGGAGGAGTGGATATCCTCCAGCTTAGGGAAAAGGAAAAAACTGATGGGGAAATCCTAGACCTCGGAAAAAAGGTCAAGGCCCTTTGTGATAAGTATAAGGTCCCTATGCTAATAGATGATAAGCCACATTTAGCATGGGCACTGGCTTGTGGGGTTCATGTAGGTGAAGATGATATGCCTGTAGGACTTTGCAGGAAGCTTTTAGGACCTGATGCCCTAATAGGAGCAACAGCCAAGTCAGTGGAAAAGGCCAAAGAGGCAGAAGATTCAGGAGCAGACTACTTGGGAGTGGGGGCGATTTTTGAAACTAAAACTCACGTCAAAACCAGGAGGACTTCTGTAGAAACTTTAAAAGAAATCAAGGAAAAAGTAGCTATAGATGTCTATGCTATAGGAGGACTTAATTTTGATAATGTAGATGTCTTAGAAGGATCTGCTGTCGATGGGATTTGTGTCGTAAGGGCTATAATGGATGCTGAAAATGTTTATGAAGAGACAAAGAAATTAAAGGGAAAAATCGAAGAAATTTTATAACAAGAACCCCAGGGCCAAACATTTTTAAGGATAGACCTGGGGTTTTGTTAATAAGAAAATATTATTAGATTTCTGTATTTTTGATATCTTCAGCTATAACCTTGGCAAGTTCTTTAAGTTCTGCTATTTGTGGTTCTTTTACTGCTGAATTTATTTTTACATCTTCGCCGATGTATTTACACTTAGCTGGTTCAAGGATTTCTTTTGAAATCTCAAGGGATCTTCCGCCCCATGACCAGTTGTTTAAGAAAGAAACTGTTCTATTTTTATAGCCTGTACCTACAAGCTCTCTTAGGAAGGCATCCATCTTGTAATAAAGACCAGCATTATAGTTGATTGGTGCAAATACTTGGTGGCTAAATCTGTGGCAATCTGCTATTGGATATGATGGGTCCCAATCACTTACATCATATAAAACTATATCTTCTACACCAAGCTTAGCTAGCTCTGCTGCAAGGATATCACTTGCTTGTTCTGTATCTCCATACATTGATGAGAATACTATAGCAACACCCTTATCTTCTGGGATAAATCCTGCCCAACGGCTGTATTTTTCAAGGATAAATTCGATTGATTCCTTATCCTTATAAACAGGTCCGTGTAGTGGAAGGATAGTGTTGATTGGAAGTCCTTCAACCTTTTTAAATAGGTTTTGAACCATCTTGCCTTGCTTACCAACTATATTTATATAGTAACGTCTAGCTTGCTCTAGCCAGTCACCTTTGTGGATAACCTTGCTTGCTTCGATATTACCAGCTATAGCATTGAAAGCACCAAAGGCATCTGCTGAGAAGAAGAGGCCTTCTGTTGTTTCATAGGTCATAAATACTTCTGGCCAGTGAACCATTGGAGCAAAGACAAATTTAAGATTTCTCTTACCAATATTTAGCTCATCGCCTTCTTTAATTTCATAATATCTGTCTTTAAAATTATCATTATAGAATTGTTCGTAGAATTTAAATGTTTTAGCATTACCAACAAATTTACAATTTGGGTATTCTTTTAGGACAAAGTCTATGTTTCTGCAGTGGTCAGGTTCCATGTGGCTTATAACTATATAATCAAGATCTTCACCATCAAGGGCTGCCTTGATATTTTCTAGATATTGTCTAGTAAAGGCTCCCTCAACAGAATCCATTAGGACATTTTTTTCATCCTTGATTACAAAAGAGTTATATGAAACTCCATTTGGAACTTCAAACATATTCTCAAATCTTGCAATTCTGCGGTCATTAACGCCGACCCAGAATATATTATCAAGTACCTCTATTATATTGTACATACGCACTCCTTTATTATTATTTCAAAATAACTATACCTGTTTTTTGGGAAATAGAAACATTTTCTTGACAATAAATAAACAATTGCAATTAATTATCATTTTTATGTTTGGATTGATAAAATATGGGTATCATTTTATTAGGATATAAAAGTTACAACACTTTATACAATATAATTTATTTAATAAAAACAAAAGGAGATAATATGGCATTTAATTTACCAAGAGATCTAGAAGAATTTAGAAAAGTAGTTAGGGCTTTTGCTGAGGAAAAGGTTAAACCTATAGCCTTCCATTTAGACCAAACTAAAGAATTTCCAGCAGAAATCGTAAAGGAAATGGGTCAAATGGGACTTATGGGAATACCTTTCGATGAAAAATACGGTGGAGCAGGCCTAACTAACGAACACTATTCTATAGCTGTAGAAGAGCTATCAAGAGTAGATGGTGGTGTTGGTGTAATTTGTTCAGCTCACACCTCACTAGGTACATGGGGAATCAATGAATTTGGTACTGAAGAACAAAAAGAAAAATACCTAAGACCTCTAGTAGATGGAACATATATTGGTGGTTTCGGTCTTACAGAAGATAATGCTGGTTCAGACTCAGCAGGAACAGAAACAACTGCAGTAGATAAGGGAGATTACTACCTATTAAATGGTAAGAAAATCTTTATAACAAACGCTCCAGAAGCCCAAACCTATCTAGTAACAGCAGTTACTGAACCAGGCAAGGGTAATCATGGTATATCAATGTTCATAGTTGATAAGGACTTTGAAGGCTTTACCTTCTCAGAACCATACGACAAACTAGGTATTAGATCATCAATTACTGCTGAGCTTCACTTTAAGGATGTAAAAGTTCCAAAAGAAAACCTACTTGGTGAACTAAACAAGGGCTTTAAATACGCAATGATGATCCTTGATGGTGGTAGAATTGGTATAGCAAGTCAAGCCCTAGGTATAGCTCAAGGTGCTTATGAATCAGCTCTAGAATACTCAATGAATAGAATTCAATTTGGTAAGGCAGTAGGACATTTCCAATACAACTCTTTCACCCTAGCACAAATGGCTACAGAGCTTAAGGCAGCTAGACTATTAGTTTATGATGCAGCTAAGAAGAAAGATGCTCACGTAAAAGGCTATGGTAAGGATGCTGCAATGGCTAAACTTTACGCATCAGACCTTGCTGAAAAACTTACATCTAAAGCCCTACAACTATACGGTGGTTCAGGCTTTATCAAGGGTGTAGATGTAGAAAGACACTACAGAGATGCTAAGATTACTCAAATTTATGAAGGAACAAATGAAATCATGAAACTTGTAATCTCAGGCTACATTTTACCAAAAGATAAGACAGCTAAAAAGGCCCCAAAACCAGTAGCTCAAGAAGCAGAAAAGAAACAAGAAATCTTTACAGGAGATCCAAAAGAAGCAGCTAAGAAATTAGTAGCAGCTCTTGTTGCTGATGGTTACAAACTAAAGGCTGACCCAGTAGACCTAGAAGGCTCAGTCGA
Organism: uncultured Anaerococcus sp.; assembly: GCF_963512375.1. NCBI lineage: Bacteria > Bacillati > Bacillota > Tissierellia > Tissierellales > Peptoniphilaceae > Anaerococcus > uncultured Anaerococcus sp. Next base: position 29,367 of record NZ_CAUPMI010000009.1, on the reverse strand, counting down.
AGAAGCTGATAGAGTAGTAGCTATAGGTATGGGTATTGGTGAAGAAGGCAACGTAGAAATTGCTAAGAAGCTTGCAAATCTAACAGGTTCAGTTCTAAGCGGATCAAGACCAATAGCAGAAGTTAAAAAATATATACCACTTAGACAATATATCGGACTTTCTGGTAGGAAATTTAAGGGAGACCTATATATAGGAATTGGTATATCGGGAGCAATGCAACACTTAAAGGGAATAGAAGAAGCTAAAACTGTTGTAGTAATCAATAATGACGAATCAGCTAAATTCTTCAAACACGCTAAATATGGTATAGTTGGTGACTTCCACAAAGTTGTTCCTGCCCTAATAGAAGAAATAGAAAAACTATAAAAATCTTAAGATGGGCCCTCCGGGGTCCTCTTTTTTTATCCATAAGGGGTAAAATAAGATTAGGTGATAAAATGAAAAGAAAAATAAAAATTAGGGCTAAAAATTTCCGCGTAGAGCTTGGAAATGTAAAAGCCAATCTTAGAAAAATAAAAGAAATAATTAAATCTTGTGAAGAGGAAAAGGTAAATATCCTTTGTTTACCAGAGCTTTGCCTAACAGGGGCAAGCCTTTACGACTCATATTTAGAAGGCGACCTTCTAGAGGCAGCTGAAAACGGCCTAAAAGACTTGGTAGAATATAGTAATGATTTCGATTTAGCCTTTACTATAGGCCTACCAATTAAGACAAAATACGGCCTTTATAATGCCGTAGCCCTAGTAAAAGATGGTGACCTAGTGGGTCTTGTGACAAAAAATAAGCTAAAAGGCTATGAAAAATCAATATTTTCTGATAAGCCACAAGGTACCTTTAAGGCTTTCGATTATGAACTAGATTACGAACCTTTTGTAAACTTTGTATCAGGCCTTAAAATAGGAATATCTGTAGGTGAAGATGACTTTGCATCCTTCCCAAAAGCCTTTGACCTTAAGAAGATGGGGGTTGATATTATTCTAAATCCATCAGCTTTTATTAGAACAATTGGCTCTGATGATGATCTTAGAAAGGATATAGAGTATTTATCAAAAGACCTTATCTATGTTAACGCCTCAGCAGGCCCAGGTGAGTCTTCAACAGACTTTGTCTATAGTGGATCAAAAATTTTAGCCAAAGACGGTGAAATTTTAGAGGGTGATACAGGAATATTTCTAATGGATATCCAGGAAATAGAATATGAGCCAAATTTCCATAATTTTACAGAAGAGAAGATTGATGTAGAAAAATTTCCATACCTACCTAAGGAAGAATTTTCTTATAAATATATGAAGGAAACCCTAGAGATAGGTGCCCTTGGCCTAATAAAAAGACTTGAGGCAATAGGTGCTGACAGGGTATTTTTGGGCCTATCTGGCGGCCTTGATTCGACCATGGCCCTTCTTATTATAAACAAAGCCTATGAATTTGCAGGCCTTGATAAGGAAAAAATCGGCCTTTACACCATGCCAGCCTTTGGCACAAGCGATAGGACCAAGTCAAATGCCTATAAACTTGCAAAAAGCCTAGGTCTTGACCTAAAAGAAATAAATATTAGCAAGTCTGTAAGTGCTCACCTTGCTGACATTGGCCATGATGGTATAACAGCAGACACAGCCTATGAAAATGCCCAGGCCAGGATGCGTACCCAAGTTCTCTTTAACCTAGCTAATATGTATGGGGGAATCGTAATAGGAACTGGGGATTTGTCTGAGTGTATGCAGGGTTTTGCTACCTACAATGGCGATCACATGTCAAATTATTCCCTAAATGCGACCCTTACGAAAACTGAGCTTAGGTATATAATTAAATCCTATGCCCACTTTACAGATAATAAGGACCTAGCAGAAGTCCTAACTGATATTTTAGCAACTCCAGTATCTCCAGAGCTTAAGAGCGAGGATAAGGGAGAAATCAGCCAAAAAACAGAAGAAATTATAGGACCTTACGAGTTAATAGATTTCTTTATTTATGACCACCTAACCTACCACAAAAAGGCTAAGGAAATCCTAGCTGATGCAATAATTGCTTTTGCTGATAAATATGATGAAAAGACTATCAAAAAATGGTTAATATCATATTTCAAACGCTTTACAGCAAGCCAATTTAAAAGGTCATGCGCAGTTGATGGTCCAAATATCACAGGCAGGTCCTTTTCACCAAGAGCAGGCTTTAGAATAGCCTCAGATATGTCTTACAAGATGTATTTGGAGGATTTAGCAGATGAAAACTAAAAATAAGGTTATTTTGGCAAGCCTTGCCCTAGCGGCAGGGCTTGGCCTAAAATACAACCACGACCAGTGCTTTGTAGCTAGGGAAAAGACAGAAACTTTTTATTCTGATAAGGTCGATTCAGATATAAAAATAACTCATATAAGTGACTTTCACTCAAATGTCCTTTCAAATCTAGATGAGGTCCTAGGAAATATAAAAAAATTTGACCCAGATCTAATATTTTTAACCGGGGATATGATAGATTATCCTACAGATGACAAAATTAAAAGAACTATGTATTTTATCAACAAGCTAGATGAGCTTGGCATAAAAACATACTTTGTAAGCGGCAATCACGAAGAGGCAAGCCAAGATTCAGAAAAATTCTACGAGTTAATCCAGGATTTAGGCATAAGATTTTTGCAAAATGAGGGAGAAAAGATTAAAATAAGAGATAATGACCTATATATTTATGGGACAACTTATTTTGGGGCAAATCTTGAGGCCTTTAATTCAAACAATGATTCCCTAAACCTAGTCTTATCTCATTTTTCAAAGAGAATAAGGGATAAGTATGACCCAAGAATTGACTTTATATTCTCAGGTCACACCCACGGAGGCCAGGTAAGAGCCCCCTTTGTAGGAGCTTTAATAGCGCCAGGTGAGGGGTATTTTCCAAAATACGATAAGGGAGAATTCAAATTTGGCTCATCCACAATCTATATAGAAAGCGGCCTAGGCAACACCTTCTTGCCACTTAGGTTTCTAAACCCAATCTCCTACACAAACATCACAATCAAGCGTCCTTAGTTTAATGGCAAAATAGGGGTGTCCGAAGCCCAAGATCAGGGTTCGATTCCCTGAGGGCGTGCCAAAATACTTATAGAAGTATTGAATTTTCAATGCTTCTTTTTGTGTTCCAACTTTTGAGGAATTTCACTTTTTCACTTATAAATGAAGCTTTGGACAAATCGCTTGTTACTGTATCCATACCATCATGTTAAAATCTGGTTTTGGGATTTCTCTATCTTTATTGAAAATCTAATCATGTTCTCTACTAACAATTTATTTATCTATTGACTATCAATTATTATGAATGTATATTTTAACCAGATTAAACAAATTTTATTTAAATATATGAATAAATTATATATGTTTTTTTATGTTATAAATGATAGCAGAGGTAAGTATAAAGGTAAAATTTACTACACCGGTATAAGTGGCCGATATTGGAAAACTTCAAGATTAGCTAATATGATAATAGAATCCGTTTTCGGGGGCAACTATATAAATGATTATGCATACACATTCAAATAAAAATATAATTTTATATTTCATTATAATTTCACTTATCTTTTTATCCAACTTAAATGGAAATAAAATATATACTATAAAATATGATGATTTAGAATCTAAAAACTCCCAAATACTAAAATCAGAAAATATTAACAACTATATTTTAGACGATAAAAAAGAATCAAACTACAGTGCCGTATACGCTTATAGATTAAATGATAATAAAGAATATGTATTTATTTATAGTAAATCATTAATATTTAATTTGTATCATTTAGATAATAAATTTATTTCTAAGGAAGATGAAATTAATACCTTGGCAAGCAACTTTAAATATCACAATCTATTAAAGATTGACAAGGTTAAAGATAAAGCCATTATATCTATGACTCCAAAGAAAAATAACGATATTAGATCAAATATTATTTATGCACTACTATTACTAGTTTTGATTATTTTAATAAGCTACCAAATACAGATAAAGCAAACCAAGCGAAAATCCTAACACTACGGTATTAGACTATCTATATTAAGTCAAAAAATAAAGCAAGTCCTATGTAAGACTTGGAGACTTTATAAGATTTTGTGTATAGAAACCTCCTGATTAGGGCAAAGAAAAACTAATCAGGAGGAATTTTTATGCCAAGAAAAGCCAGAAAATTGATACATAAAAAAATGTATCAACCTTTCCCTTATGTCAGGATTTAGGTTGATACACAAAATTATTTACAGACCCATTTACCTCCTACTCGATTTTTACTTTTATTTATTTAAGCTTATTATCCTATCACAGTTTTTAGCTAAATCCATATCGTGCGTTACAATAAGAATAGTTTTATCATAATTTTCTCTTAAGCTAAACAATATATCAAATACAGTATGGCTCATATTAGGATCAAGAGAGCCAGTAGGTTCATCAGCAAGAATTATATCACCTGGTTTTAGAATACATCTGGCAAGAGAAACTCTTTGAGCCTCACCTCCTGATAGAGTGTTAACAGGAGATTCAATTAGATTATCTATGCCAAGATCTTTTAGAGTGTTTCTTATATAATTTAACTTCTCCGATTTTTTTAAATTTGTATACTCCATAGAAATCAAAAGATTTTCTAAAACAGTTTTATGATTTATTAATGCGTAGGTTTGAAACAAATAATTGATAGTGTTTCTACGAATCATCATTGCTTTTTTGCTATTGATATCTGGCAATATCTGAGATTTTATTTTTATTTCACCACTATCTATCGTTTCTAAAAGACCTATCATATTTAAGACTGTAGATTTTCCAGAACCAGATTTACCAATAAGAGCTACTATCTCGTTCTTATCTATATCAAATGATAAGTCATTAATTATATTTCTGTTTCCATAAGACTTATTTAAATTTTTTATCTCTATGCTTTTCATAATCATCCCCCTTAAGACTTTAGGTAGTCTAATAACTTACTAAATTGATTTTTACTATATGTTTTATAAAGAAATATAAACTCTATCACAGCAAGTAAAGTTATAAGCAGTATTCCTATTTTTGACTGATAGATTGCTACTGCTATAAAGTCTGCCAATAAAACTATGATTACAAATATATTGATTTTCTTATATATTTTATTATTTGTATAACCTAAAAATCTTTTGATATTTATTTCTTCATCATTCATTATTCTAAATAGAACTATGCTAGAATAAAGTAAAATGAGACATATTGTTCCAATCATTATAATTAAAGACAAGAATATTCTTATGGTAGTTAGTAATGTTTTATAAATCCCATCTACATATTTTTCAATTGGTAAATATGAAGGTAAATTGTCAGATAAATTATATTTTCTTAAATAATTATAATTAGTGTAATTATTCTTAGCATCATAACTCAGCTTTACAAAGCTATTAGCTAACCCAATTGCATTAATGCTCTCAGATTCCCTAAATATCATATTCTCACTAGTAACGATATTTATAATAGGATCCTTCGTATAGTTAGAATCTTCTACGGATGTGTTATAGGTAAATAAATCTCTATCATTATTATAAGTATAAAATTTAAGAACTTTCTTATTCATATAGGCTGTCTTTATATCATCATCTCTAAAATCGACATTATCTCGTTCCAAAATAAATTTTTCCATCTTGTTTTTTTCATGACTACTATATGAGCTAGGTATTAGATAAATTCGAGATCCATTATAAGCTTCATTAATTACATTATCACCTATATTTATACCTATCTTATTTAGATAATTTGGACTAGCTATAAATTTCCGGAAGGCTTTATCTGGCAAGGACTTGTATACACCTTTTTGTTTTAAATCATAAATAGTTTCATCTGATGTAAATGAAGTATTAATTATATAAACTCCATCCTTTCCTTCAATTGATTTATACCAGTCATAAAAGTCTTGATGTATTGCTTTAGATTCTCTAGTAAAAGATTTTTGATCATCTCCTACATCTAGTTTATTTAAAATATATAGGTCAGATACTTCCTTCCAGTTAATTGATAGCCTCTTGTTCTCCTCTATCTCTTTGTAAGGTCCATCTATGTAAATTGCCATAAATACCATAGCTATATTAGATAGGAGAAATAAAGCCAACGCCATAATTATATATTTCTTGGTAGATATCCTATTTTTGATAGCATCTATTGGTGATATTGTAAGCATTACTATAGAAGATACACATACTAATAAAAGAATAATTATTAAATTAATTACACCATATAAAAACATCGTACTTATAAATGTAAGGCTTCTAAAAGAAAAGTTAGTTAAAATAAGGCCATATAATACAAGCATTACTGAGCTTATAGACCCTACATTAATGAATGGAGTAAAGATTTTAAACACATAATCTTTTTTACTATATCCTTGAAGTATGTAAATGCCCATTTCCCTTAAGCTTCTTACAGAATTTATAATAAATAAGGAAAACAGAAGTATTAATGTTAATAAAAAAAGTCCTATTAAGATACTTTCTCTAAAGGAATTATCTAAATAAGATCCACTTAAATTTTTTGAGAATTTTTCTCTACTAATACCTGTTATTTCAGATAAAGCTTTAATTATGATATCTTTATCTTCTTGCTTAGCACCAATAAGTCGGTAGTTTCCATTAATATTATTAGTATTTAAAGTTTGTGATGAAAGAGATTTAATAACAATATTGTCTCCTAAAACGAATTTAGGAATATCTCTTATCATATTAATACTAGAGCTTTCATATCCTATGCTTAAGTATTCGTTAGAGCTTAATAATTTGTTAATATCATCGTCTTTGACTAGCTTTTGACCTATAAAACTAAAATCAAGCTTATCTTTGTTACTATTATAATCTCCACCAAGCAATATTCTTTCTCCTATAGAGTCTCCCTTGCTACTGAGTATATCTTCAGTTTTTACTAATAAAATATTATTTTCATTTGCATATTCCTCTAAAAAATTAAGAACATTGATAGTTTTATCTTCTCCAATATATTTAATATCTATCACTGGGGCATCTTGGGGAGTTGTGTACAATTTATCTCTGTAGTTTTCATTTAGATAGTAAGTAGAAAGCAAGGAAAATATTATTCCTTGCAATACTACTACTAAACAGGTTATATACTTTAACCAATTATTATTCTTTTTTTCTTTACTATGCATAGTAAGACTTCCTTAATTATCTAGCATCCCAATAAGCTGTAGCACTACCTGTGCCAACAAATTTTTGAACATATGCATTGCCCTCATCAGGTGCTTTCCAACCTGAAAATTTGTTGTTAGCAGTAGCTGCATGGTCATAATATCTTGTAGAAACGTCAGAATAACTATATACCCCATATTTTCTTCCATGTTCCCAGTTAATAGGAGTACCTTTAAAATATACTGTTTCTGCATTTACTAAAGCTGGTGTAATAGCTAGTAAAGAAAAACTTAAAGCAAAGACTTTTCTTAATCTTCTAATTTTTTTATTCATAATCATACCTCTCTAAATAAATCTTGATAACTTTGTGTTTTTATTACTTCATCTGACATTATCCTTTGAGTACTAAAGTTTATAGTAGCTATACATAGAGATAATAAGCAGTAAAAAATTTTTCTCATATCTACCTCATAATTTTATTAGGTTAACCTATAAATAGGTTATCACAATTTTATTAATCGGTAAATACGATAAAAATCGTAGTCTATATTAATAATATTTTTGAATTATAAAATCCAGCTTTTGATTTAGGCTTTTATTTCCGTAAATATTTGCTAAGATTTTTGACTTTTCAAAGCACTTATATCCCTCATTATATTTATTTAGTCTACAAAGTATAAGTCCTCTTTGAAATATAGAGAGTATCTGCATTCTTAAATCATTTATTAAATAATCATTAACACTATTATTCAATATCATAGCTTTTTTATAATTCCCAGTAACTAAATTTACATTTGCAAAATTGTATATCAATTGAATTAATGTTTCTTTTTCGTAAAATTCGTATTTCATTAGTTGGTTAAAAATTTCATGAGAAAGATCTAAATTTTCTGTGTCATAAAATAAAGTTCCAATATTCATTAGCAACCTAGCTTGGAAATCATCAAATTTTATAGTTCCTAATTTTTTTAAATTAAACCCATCAGAATATATTTCCATTGAATAAAGAAGCGTTTCTATGGCTTTTTGATAATTTTTATAGAGGCTATCATCTACAAAAGAATTGTATAGCAAGTATTTTGATTTTACTTCTCTATATGTACTATCAGGTAAAAAAGAATAGTCTATTTCCGAAACTTTATTAAGAAGTTTTTGAATTTTTTTGTAGTCATAGACTAAAAGACTTTCTTCAATGCTATTATATATGGTCTGAATATTATTAATTGTAGAACCTTTTGAATTAGAAAAAATCTTGCTAAAACCATTTATATCTATCTTCAAAGATTCTAGAAGTAGCATTAAAGTAACTACATTAGCATCAGTATATCCATTTTCAATTTTTCTAATAGTATCCTTGTTTACCCCGCTTATATTAGATAGTTCTTCTTGTGTTATATTACTAAATCTCCTGATGTTTTTTATTTCTTTACCGATAAAAGGGTACAAGGATTTATTTTCTTTTTTCATATTCCCTTTCTATTACTTTATTCTTACTGTAAACTAAGTTATATTAAGTATTAGTTTTAAACTCATTTAATATAATTATATACAAAAAAAACTGATTGGCAATTATAAGCTGACCCCACAAAGTTGGACTTAATACTAGAGTTAGAACTAAACTAGCTCTGGTATTTCTTTTACCTTTCCTAGCCCTAGGGATTGGAAATTTTTATGCTGCATTTTTCTTTCTGTATTCTATTGATGATAAGTATCCTAATTATTTTTATTCTTGTAAATGTCAATCGAAAAATGGTCCACATATAGTAAAAAATTGACCACATTTGTCCTTTCCCCTAGGGGAAAGGCGGAGACTGTGTAAAATTTTGTGTATGGAAACCTCCTGATTAGGGCAAAGAAAAACTAATCAGGAGGAATTTTTATGCCAAGAAAAAGATCAGAAACAAAAAGAAGTAAAATAGCAAAAATGTTAATTGAAAAATATCAGTCTCAAAGTGCACAAGATATTCAATAAGCACTAAAAGATCTTTTAGGCGATATAATGGAAGAACTTTTAAAAGCTGAATTAGATGAGCATTGACTATGAATATGGAGAAAAACCACTTTCCCTAAATACAAGAAATGGTACAAGTAAAAAAACAGTTAGATCATCTTACGTAAATATAGATTTAAACATACCAAGAGATAGAGAAGGAACATTTGAACCACAATCATTAAAAAACATACCCTATAGGCCACAAGCTGAAAAAGACATATCAAGTCATATAAAAGATATTTATGGTTTTAGCATATCAGAAACAATGGTAAGTAGAATAACCAACAAAATACTACCAACCATGGAAGAGTGGCAAAATAGGCAACTAAGAAAAGTAACCAAAAATAAAACATATTTCCAAATGACTACGTACTATAAAAAAGCTTGTACCTTGCAATGATAGACGCTTAAATAAGTGGACCTATAGGATAAGTGGCTGGGATCAAATTTTATCCCAATTATCAATATTCTTTGAAGGGTGGTTTTAATCAAGCTAAAAAAGTAGTATGAGATCAGCTGCAAATTTTCATGAAAATTTGACAGTTTATTAAGCCCAAGTAAAATTAAGCAAACTCCATCACTATAGGAATGGACAAACAATGATACATAAAAAATGTATCAACCCTTACCTTTATGTCAGGATTTAGGTTGATACACAAAATTATTTATAGATCCCTTATGATAACATTAGGTGTTTTAAGTCAAGTCCAAAATATTTTGCTAGTTATTTTTACACAATATTATGGACTTGACATCATAGTATAAAATATTATGTGTAAAATAGAAAAAGAGAACTCAAACTTGTAAAGTTTTGTTAAGAAAAAAGTAAGAGCAAAGGATAAACTAGAAGTAGCAAATGATGCTAAACTAATATACAGCTCCGATAATATAGAAACAGCAGAAAAAAGATTGATTGAGTTTTTATCAAAATGGTCAATTAAATATCCTAAACTAAGAAAAATGTTAGAAGGTAAAGATAATTTATTCACCTTTATGCTATTTCCAAAAGCAATAAGAAGAAGCTTGTATACCAATAATATATGTGAGAATTTCAATAAGGACATAAAAAGAAAATTAAAACAGAAAGTTCAATTCCCAAATGAAGAAAGCCTTGATAAAGCAATCTATATACTAGTATCAGAATATAATAATAAATTTTCGAATAGGACCCATCTTGGATTTGGCTTGGTAAGATATGAACTAAAAATGATGATAGAGGAAATAAGTGATTGACCAAATACAATCAAATCTACGATTTAATTGTATCTGGTCAATTAAGATGACAAAATTTATAAGTTAGAGTTTACACAAAAAATTTGACAGTACCTAAATAATTAATAATAATTGGGTATAATATAAATGTAAGAAATTTCTTATTTAAATTCTATAAATATCGATATTTTACTTTAAATCAAAATTTTTATCTTTAATTTCAAATCCAATACTTATCAATTTTTCAAAATCAAATCAAATAAAATATTTCAAGGTCAAAATTTACATTAAATAGTTCATAAAATAGGAAAAATCAAATGATAATAATATTTCAAAAGCTTTAATAAATTGTGCCAAAGTGAAAGAAGGGGAGAGTTTATGTTTAAATATATTAGAGCGTTTTTAATTATGACAAAAGCCCACTATAAGCAAAGAGATAAAGGAAATCATCTATATATTTTTCACCCGATAAGAGTATCAAGAAAATGTAAGAAGAAAAGTGCCAAGCTAGTTGCCTTGCTTCACGATGTAATGGAAGATAATCCTAATTACACTCTAGAAAAATTTGAATTTTTGAATGAAGATGAATTAGAAGCCTTGGTATTATTAACTCACGATGAGAACCTTAGTTATTTTGCTTATATAGATCAGATAAAAACCAATAAAATTGCTAGAGAAGTTAAGCTTTCAGATTTAAAAGATAATTCAAATCTTAATAGGTTGTTGACAGTGACAGAGAACGATATTAAAAGATTAGTGAAATATTGTAAAGCACAAAGAATCTTGTTGATGGAATAATGTATTATAGCTAAAGTCAATTGAATAATTTTACTTTATAGGAAGGTTTTAAATGAATAGAGAATATAGAATAATAATGATCGCCCTAGATAAGGGAAATCCTGAAGATTATGATATTACACTTACAAAAAAAGATAAAGAAGCTATAGAATGGTACAAGAGGGAATCTGAAAAGGCGAAAAAAGAAGGGAAATTTATTGTTTTTTATGCTCCGGATGATGAATAAAACAGGAGGAGAAGGATGAATAGGGAATACCTAATTATCGGTATAGCACTAGGCCGTACAACAGCTGAAGCAAATAATATCATACTTACAGAAGAAGATAAAGAAGCCATAGAATGGTACAAAAGGGAATCTGAAAAGGCGAAAAAAGAAGGGAAATTTATTGTTTTTTATGCCCCGGATGACGAATAAAATAAAGAAATAGTTATACAAAACACGAAAAAGAACTGGTCAAAAATCCAGTTCTTTTATTTAGCCGGCCTAAAACCAGCTTTTTTAGCTTCTTCTTCGCTATCAAAAATTATAGCGTTTTTATCTTTTGTGTTTTTATAGCCATGGCTTCCCTCTAGGTGGTAGAGGCCTGAATTTTTGTTGGCTTTTACCTTTTTCTTGGTATTTTTCTTTCCATCAGACCAGATTCCTAAAGCCTTATCCCTAGCCTTATCTTCTATGGCTTCTAGCTGGTCTTGGTATTTGGTATCTGGCTTATAAAAGTTTGAAAAGGCAAGGCCTTCCTTTACCAGGATTCCATTTAAAGTTTTTTTGCCAATATCATCTGTGCTTGGGTTTACTACTGGCTCTTCTAGCCAGATATAACGCAAAAGTCTGTCGTACTTATCCTTGTCAGATATATCTTTTTCTAGGTAAATGTCCTTATCTTTTAGAGCTTTTTCTGTAAATTCTTTAGCTTCTGGACCCATAAATTCATCTGGATGGTCCCTATTTGCAATCTCGGGTGTATTAATTCCAACAAAACGGACTTTCTCTATATTTCCGTTTATATTTACCCTGATTGTATCACCATCGATAATTTGAATGACCTGGGCTTTGACATAGGAACTTTGATTTTCTTCAACCTTACTAGGTTGACTTTCTAAATCACAAGAATTAAGACTAAGGGCAAGGCAAAGGTATATTAATATCTTCCTAAGCATTTATCTTGGCCTGGCAGTCTGGACAAATCCCATAAAATTCGAAATTATGGCCTTCGATAATAAAGCCTGTTTCCTTTTCGATTTGGCCTTCAAGCTCATGAATTGGGCAATTTTCTATTGTAAATTTCTTATGGCAATGGCTGCAAGTTATAAAATGCTTATGATCTTCCTTATTTATTTGGTAATAATTTATTCCGTCAAGATCGCTTGTCTTAAAAAGAAGATTGCTCTCTTCTAAGATATTTAAGTTTCTGTAGATGGTAGAAAGGTCAATTGCAAGTTCATCTTTTATTCCGTCATAGATATTTTGGCTAGAAACAGGGCTATCAGCCTCTAAAATATATTCAAGTATTATCCTCCTAGCCTTGGTAATTCTTAGGTTCTTGTCTTTTAAGAGTTCGTTAAGCTTCATATTATCACTCCTTAGGATATTATTATACTTTTTATTTGACAGAGGGGTAATTTATTATATAATACCTATTGCAAATAACTTGCATAAAGGAGAATTATATGAAAAATAAAAATATATTAATGTTAATAGCCCTAAGCTTAGCCTTCACAGCTTGTGGTAATAAACCAGCACAAGAAGCAGATACAAAGACTCAAGTAGAAGAGCCACAAAAGACAGATAAGGAAGTAGCAAGCAATGAAATTTATGGATCTTTTTATCCTATTTACAATCTGACAAAACAAATAGCTGGCGATAAATTTGACGTAAAAGCTTTCAACTCTCTTACTAGCGAATCTCACGGCTGGGAGCCATCTGCTAAGGATATGGCAGAATTATCTGAAGCTAAATTATTATTTATCAATGGTGCTGGCATGGAAGAATGGAAAGATTCTGTTAAATCAAGTCTTGATATAGAAATGGTAGATACTTCAAAAGACTTAGACTTAATTAAGGCAAGCGAAGAAGACCATGACCATGACCACGAAGATGCAGATCATGACCACGACCACGAAGATGCAGACCATGACCATGAAGAAGCAGACCATGACCACGATCATGAAGAAGGCGAAGAAGGTCACCATCACCACCATCACGGAGAATTTGACCCACACATCTGGCTATCTCCAGTAAATGTCAAAGCTCAAGCTAAGGTAATAGCTGATAAATTATCAGAAATTGACCCAGCAAATAAGGATTATTACCAAGAAAATTACGAAAAAATCGCAGCAGACCTTGATGGAATAATCGAAGAATATACTGACAAATTCTCTAAAGTAGAAAATAAGAAATTTATAGTTCCTCACCAAGCTTTCGGCTATATAGCAAGAGACTTTGGCCTAGAACAAATTCCGCTTGCAAGTCTAACATCAACAGATGATCCAGATGCTAAGGCTATGAAGGAAGTAACAGACCTAGCCAAGGCAAATAAGCTTAATACAGTATTTTATGAAGCAGGCGGTTCAGATAAGGCAGCAAAGACTATAGCTGATGAAATCGGAGCAAAAGTGGCTCCACTTAACACCATGGAATTTGCAAGCAAAGAAGAACTAGACAAGGAAGTTAAAATCCAAGATATAATCAAAGAAAACCTTGAAAATATCTACAAATCTCTAGCATAATCCTATTTTAAAAGCATAATATATACATGAAGCTTATAGAAATAGAAAAACTAAAATTTGGATATAATGAAAATTTAATATTAAAAGATGTAAATTTAAGTCTTGAAAAGGGAGACTTTGCCGTAATTTCTGGAGAAAATGGATCAGGCAAGTCAACCCTCATCAAGCTAATCCTAGGTGGACTTAAAAAGGATAAGGGGTCTATAAGACTTTTTGGTATAGACATAGAAGATTTTAAAAATTATGACAAACTAGGCTATGTCCCACAGGTCAATGATTCTATAAAAATAGCCTTTCCTGTCACCTGTAGGGAATATGTAAGCCTAAACCTCTACAAGGATTTTAATATCTTCAAAAAGATCAAAAAATCAAATAAGGAAGATGTAGAAAATATCTTCACCAGCCTAAATATCAAAAATCTTATAGACAGGCCCTTCAACAAGCTATCAGGTGGCCAAGCCCAAAGAGTAATGATAGCAAGGGCCCTAGTAGCAAATCCTGACCTTTTAGTCTTAGATGAACCAACAGTAGGTATTGACCAAAAGTCCAAAGAAGACTTCCTAAAACTCTTAGTCCACCTAAACACCAATCACGGGATCTCAATTTTAATGATAACCCACGAGATGGAAATTTTGGGAGACTATGTGGATAAGATATTTAGATTAAGGGAGGGAGTCATATGTTAAACTATGATTTTATGAGAAGAGCCTTAGCCGTAGGCATAATGCTTGCCCTAATCATTCCCATGATAGGCATGGTCATGATAAATAGAAAGACATCCATGATAGGAGATGCCCTTTCCCACTCATCGCTAGCAGGTATAGCCATGGGACTAATCATGTCAATAAATCCCATGTGGACATCCCTTGTAATCTGTGTATTATCAGCCTTTGCAATAGAATTAATTAGGAAAAAATTCAAAGAATTTGGCGACATGGCTACAGCTATCATCATGAGCCTAGGCATAGGCCTTGCGGCAATTCTTTCAGACTTTGCCCCAGGAGGCAAATCCTTTGAATCCTACCTATTTGGCTCGATAACAACAGTATCATCAAGTGATTTAGTCTTGGTTAGTATAATATTTGTCCTAGTAAGCCTAGCATCCTTCTACCTCTACAATGCCCTGCTTTATATATCAATCAACCCCCTAATGGCAAGGCTAGCAGGAGTAAGGGTGGCGCTTATAAATTCAATATTTACAGCCCTAACAGCCCTAACCATTGCAATTTCAGCAAAAATAGTAGGAGCCTTGATGATCACATCCCTAATGGTAATACCAGTAGCAAATGCACTGATAATAGCCAAATCCTACAAGCAAACCTACATCATATCCCTAATATTTTCCATAATCTTTATGATTTTAGGAATCACCATATCCTACTACGGAGGCCTAAAACCAGGCGGAACCATAGTAGTACTAGCCATAATCTCTCTAATTATTACTGGCCTAATAAAGTTAATAAGCGATAAGCTAAAGAAAAAGATCTCTAAATAAAAAGAGGTCTTTTTTGTTTGAGGGGTATACATTACCTTCAATTACCTTCTAAATAAATATAAAATCTTTTATCAGAATTCATAATTGAAATTAAAATTATATACGATCAACTTATATAAATATTCAGAGATTCTATACTCTTAAGCATCTATAATTGTCAAATAAATATTCTACATCATAGTTTGTAAATCATTTTATATCAAAGAAAATAGCATTAAGATAGCATGGATTTCTAAATTTATAGTACATTTTGCTAAATTTAATTAGTAAAAACTGAATCGAGTTTAACTTAAGAAATATTTAAATATTGAGTTGTAAAGCATGGTATAATATTACAGAAGAATAATATATAGTGAAATAAACTAAAAGGTGCAATATAGGATTTTCCTATGATAAATTATTAAAAATATTAATATAAGACGGGAGAGAATATTATGGAAAATAAATATAAAATAAAGATTTTTTTTAAAATCATCTTAAGGATTTTTGTATTGTTGTTGGCAATCACAATTTTGACTGGCGGAATTATGCTTGCCATATCACTAATTTTTTATGGAAAGACCTACTTTAATAGTGACTATAAAAATGCGAACTTAGTGATGTTAATGGGAACCACGGGTCAATTATTGGCAGCTATATTTTTTGTGAAATTTATTTTGAAAAAGAAAATTGATTATATCTTTTTTAAGACAGAAGGTCTTGCCAAGAACATTTGCATCGGACTCTTTCTTGGCTTACTGCAAATTTCAATTTATGTCTTATTAGATATGGTAAGAGGGGCTATTGGATATAGAGGAATTAATTATGGTAATTTCAATTTAATTTTTCTTGCCTATTTTATAGGATTTTTTATCCAATCAACATCAGAAGAAGTCTTGGTAAGAGGAATCTTAACCAGAGTTTTATCTGATAAATTTGGAAGAACCGTTGCTATCATGCTACCTTCGATTGTTTTTGGACTTTTGCACCTGGGTAATGAGGGGGTTACAATTTTATCAACACTTAACACAATTCTAGTAGGCATATTTTTTGCAAAATTATTATTTTATAAAGAAAATATCATGTTAACTTCTGGCGTTCATGCGGGTTGGAACTTTTCCATGGCAATGATTTATGGCTTAAACGTAAGTGGCTTTAGTGGATTTGATAGCTTAATTAATTTTAGAATTTTAAATTATAACTTGTACGATAAAATTTATGGGCCAGAGGGCAGTATAGTGGTAACATTTATTGAAATTATAAGTATTTTTATTATATTTTATTTAGAAAGAAGAAAGGACGTAAATAAATAGACTATAAAAATTTTATTTAGGAATTAAACATTGAGACTCTATAAATAAGGGAGTTAGACAAAGGTGGAGGGATTATTTTTCAAGCAAAGATTGTGGTAACAAAAAGTTAATTGAACGTAAGAATAAAGAGGGTGAGGAATACTTTGAAAAATATCTCACCTTTACCCTAATAGAATTCTTTAATAGATCTTATGATCCAGAAAAAATAATTGAAAGAGAGCAATATTGGAAAAAGTGCTTTGATACAATTAATAATGGTTATAATGGTAATTAGATATAATTTCCCAGCTATTAAGTTGGGAAATTTTTTATCTTAGTATGTTATAATATTACTATATAAAGAAAGGATTTTTATGAAGATTATTATTTCACCAGCCAAAAGTTTTAAACATTTTGATAATATAGATACAGAGGGACTGCTTTTTCCTGAAAAGACTAGGGTTTTAGTTGATAAAATTAAGAAGCTTTCTATGAATGAGATGGGTAACCTCAATAAGACCAATGACAAATTGACTGAGAAGGCTTATTACGATTTCCAGGATTTTGACTTTGGAGAACTCCCAAATCCAGCGCTTTTTTCCTATGATGGCCTTGTTTTTAAGCAATTTAGTATGGAGGATTTTGATGATTTATCTTATCTTAATAGGCATGTTTATATTATTTCTGCTCTGTACGGCCTTCTTAAGCCAATGACTGGGATTCGTGATTATAGGCTTTATTTTGACAATACTATGTATGACCTTTATGAATTTTGGGGCAAGGACATTTATAATAAGCTCTTTGAAGATGATGACCTAGTTTTAAATTTGGCATCTAAGGAATATACCAAGACAATCAGTCCATTTCTTAAAGATGAGGATAAGTTTATCACTGTTGATTTTAAGGAAAATCGTGATGGCAAGCTTAAATCAATTGTCTCCTACATGAAGCAGGCTAGGGGAGCCATGCTTAGGGAGATTATTAAAAATAAAATTGAGGATATTGACCAGGTTAAAGAGCTTGTTATCAATGATTATAAGTATGACCCTTATAATTCTACGCCTGATACCCTTACCTTTGTGAGGGATAAGAGATGAAACTCCTACACCTATCTGACCTTCATATCGGCAAAAGCCTGGGTAATTTCTCACTCTTAGAAGATCAGAAATATGTCCTTGACCAAATATTAGAAATTATTGAAGAAAAAAATGTCGAGGCTGTTATGATTGCAGGAGATATTTTTGATACAGCCCTTGCAAGTGCAGAGGCCCTTGACCTTTATAATTATTTTATAGAAAAAATTGTCTTTGACCTTGATATTCCGGTCCTTGCCATAGCTGGTAACCATGATTCAGCCAAAAGGCTTGATGTTAATAAGAGATTTTATAAGACCAATAAATATTACCTGGCAGGGGAATTTAATAGGGATAAGGTAACACTTTTTGATGATGAGGGCCCTCTTAATTTTTACCTCTTGCCTTTCATGTCCCTTGCCAAGGGAGAGGTTCTTTTTGGGGAAAAGCTCGATGATTTCACTAGGCTTTATGAGCTTGCTCTTGAGGGGATAGATTATAATGATAGGAATGTCTTAATCACCCACTGCTATGCTTCCTATAGCGAAAGTACTCTAGAGACAGCCTACAATGAAGGACAAAAGCCCCTTGTTATTGGCGGGTCTGACATGATGGATGCTAGTCTTTTTGATAAATTTGACTATGTGGCCCTAGGTCACCTTCATTCTGCCCATTTTGTTAAGGAAGAAAAGATAAGATATGCCGGAACCTTTATGCCTTATTCCTTTGATAAGAAGGATATTAATAAGTCTGTGACCCTAGTTGACCTTAAAAAAGATAGGCTTGACATAGAAAAAATTCCTATTAAGCTTTTAAGAGAATTTGAAATAAGACAGGGGCTTTTTGATGATCTGATTAGAGAAAATCCGTCTGATTCTTATATCAAATTTATCCTAGATGATGAGGCGACAGTTGAAAATGCTATGGCCAAGTTTAAGGCCAAGTTTCCAAACGCAGTCCTTATAAATTATGCAAATAAGTCTGTCTTTGACATGGATGGTGAAAGCTTTGATATAGACCTAGACAATAAAAATCCCCTAGAGCTTTTTGCTGACTTTGTCGATTTTAAGGACAGCAGAAAGCTTACAGGGGCAGAAGTTGAAATATTAAAAGAAGTGATTGGAGAAGATTTTGAAGGCTAAGAGACTAAAAATGCGAGGCTTTCTGACCTACAAAAATGAAATAGAAATAGACTTTACCAAGTTTTTTGATAAGAAAATCTTTCTCATATCAGGCCCTACAGGATCAGGCAAGACCACAATTTTTGATGCCATGTCCTTTGCCCTTTACGGGTCTATTCCTAGAGAAATTAGCCAGGAAAATATGAGGAGTGATTATCTTAAGGAAGATGACCCTGATACCTTTGTAGAATTTGAATTTGAAATTGGGACAAAGACTTATCTTATAGAAAGATACCCAAATCAAAGGTCCATGGGAGCTAGAGGACCAAGGAATCTGGGCCATAAGGCAAGTCTTTTTGATATAAGCGATGAGAAGAAGCTCTTGGCAGATAAGCCAAGAGATGTAGAGCCCATGGTTAAGGAGATAGTGGGTCTTGATGTAGACCAATTCTCAAAGGTAATGCTCCTAGCCCAAGGCAAATTCCAAGAGTTTTTATCGGCAAAATCAGATGTAAAGGCAGCCCTACTTTCTGATATTTTTAAGACTAAAAAATACAGGGATATAAGTGATAGGCTCAAGGAAAAGGCCAAGGTCAGCAAGAATAAAATCAAGGAAATAGATGACAAAGTCTCAAATATTATCTCCTATGATGAAATATTAAAAGAAGCGATCAATGAGGATTATATCCTAGCACTTGACTTTAAAAATATCCTAAAAATTATAGGGGACAATGAAAATTACCTTGGACTTAAGCTAGATGAGTTAAAGAAGGAAGAAGAAAGACTAGATAAAAATATAAAAGAATCTTATAGGAACTTAGAAAAGTCTAAAAATACCAATGAAAATATAAGCTCTTACCAAAAATCACAAGCGGCTTATAATCTTTTGTATAAAGATTTTGAAGAAAAATCCAATGAAAAATCCGACCTAGACCTAGCAAGCTTTGCCAAATCAATCAAAATTTACGAAGAAAGAATAGAAAAGACTCAGGGAGCAATAGAAAATTTGACTAAAAGCCTAGAGGCAGATAAAAAACTTTTAGAAGAGAAAAATGCTGAAGAAAAAAATCTAGAAAAAGACCTTGCGAAACTTGATGACCTTGTCAAGGATTTAGATAAAAATAAACTTTTCCTAGCAGAAAAGGAAAAGACCTACCAAGCTCTTGGTGAATTTTTATCAAATAAAAAAGCCTATGAATCTATAAAAACAATTGAAAAAGAAAAGCAAGACTTAGAGGAAAAGATAAAAAATATAGATGAGAATCTAGAAAACTTAAGAAAAACCTATGGACAAGCCCGTGAAGATAAGGCGAAACTTAAGGAAGTAGGCCTAGAACTTAGGGAAAAATTAAGGGCCAGAGAAGATAAGCTTCTTAGCCTTAAGAAAGATCGTGCAAAGCTTGAAGAAAACAAGGCCTATGAGAAAGATATTGAAAGCTTAGGCAAGGAAAGAGAAAATTATCTTAACTTAAAAGATAAAGCGAGCCTAGATAGGGAAATTGACCAGCTGAATTATTTTATAGAAAGGCTAAATAAAGATGGAATCTGTCCTGTTTGTGGGACTAAGCATGAAGAAAAATTCCCCCTTCACAAGTCAGAGGGCTTAGATTTTGATAAGATAGTTGAAAAGCTAAACGACCTTAACCTATCCTTTGAAAAGATTAGGCTACTTATTGATAAAAACATCAAAGATTTGGAAATGGATGATAGCCTTGAAAATATAAAAAGTCTAATAAAGGAAAATGAAGACCTTATCAAATCCTATGATGACCTCTTAGGAAAAAATCAAAAGGAGATTGACCTTAAAAATAAACTATTACAAAAGACAGAGGAAGAGGGGAAGACCTTAAGTCTTGAAAAAACCAAGCTTGACCAGACCTTAAAAGGAATAAAGGAAAAGATAGAAAAACTTGAAGAGATAAAAATATCCTACCTTGCCCAAAAGGAAAAAATGGAGAACCTCAATGAAGGAGACCTCTTAGGAGAAATAAAGGACCTTAAGGAAGATATAAAAGAAGCAAGTGATTTTATAGACAAGACTAAGGCCCATGACCAAGAAATAAAACTTGCTCTTTCAAGCCTTAAGGCAGAAATTGGATCTTTTGAAAAAACGCTTTTAGAAAATAAAGAAAATCTCACAGCCTACAAAAAAGAATTTAAGGACAAAGTAGCCGAGAAATTTGAAAATCAAGAGGCCTACAGCTCCTACCTAGATAAATTTGATGACCTTGATCTTTTAAAAATAGAAAACCAAGAATATTTCAAAAATCTTGACAGGCTAAAGGCTAATCTTGATAATCTAAAGGATTTTAAAGACCTTGAAATCATAGATTTAGAAATCTTTAAGGAAAAAATTATAGACCTTGAAGAAAAGGCAAAGCTTCTTGCTGATAAAAAGCTTGCCCTAAGCCAAAACTTATCCTCCTTTAAGAGGGCGGGTCTTGAGATAAGGGCAATAAGCCAAGAATTTGAAAAGGAAAAAAATAAGTCTCTTAGCCTAACAAGGTTAGCTGACCTTGCAAGCGGGACAAGTGGAGCCAATAAGGGGAGGGAGAAGATTGACTTTGAAACCTACATCCTAAGTGTCTACTTTGATAGGGTTCTTAACTTTGCCAACAAGAGATTTAACAAGATGACAGAAGGCCAATTTACCATGCTTAGAAAGAAGGAAGCGACCGATAATAGGTCTAAGGCAGGTCTTGATATAGAAATCCTAGATGCAAATACAGGTAAGCGCCGCCCAGCCACAAGTCTTTCAGGTGGGGAATCCTTCCTTGCAAGCCTATCCCTTGCCCTTGGTCTTTCTGATGAAATTGGAGCAGAAAATGGGGGAATCAGGATAGATACCCTCTTTATAGACGAGGGCTTTGGGACCCTTTCTAAGGAATTTTTGGACAATGCCATCAGGGCTATTGAAGAAATTTCTAAGGATGACAGGTTTGTTGGACTCATTTCCCACGTGGATGAATTAAAAGATGCCATCGATGCCAAGATTTTAATAAGTTATGAACCAAGCGATGGCTCAAAGATAGAGGTGAAAGCATGATTTCATTAATACTAGCAAAAAAAGACCAAGATAAGGGTTTATATATTTACAAAGAAATAGAAAAAAGACTTGAGGCTGGCCAAAAATCTATCCTTATAGTCCCTGAGCAATACACCCTAGAAACTGATATAGACTTCATAAATAATATCAGCTTTTCTTCGGTAATGGATGCTAAGGTCCTTTCTTTTTCATCTTTTGCAGCCTTTTTCTTAGATAGGATTGGCAAGTCTAAGCTTAAATTCCTAAATAAGGAAGGCAAGCTCATGGTTCTTACAAATATAATGCACGATTTAAACGATAAGCTCACTCTTTTCAAAAATTCCTATGGTAATATTGACTTCATTAATTCGATTACAGATATAATTGCAAGTTTTAAGGACAATAATTTTGACCAAGAATTTTTTGAGTCTATAAAGGATGCTGAAATAGATGAGGCCAGCAGGATAAAATTCGAGGAAATTAGGCTAATCTTTGATGCCTACCAAGAAGCTCTCTCAGGCAAATTTATTGATAGTGAGGATATGACCTCTCTTTTAGCAGAATCCATAAAGGATGCAGACTTTCTAAAGGATTATCACTTTTATTTTGATAAGTTTGAATATATGGAAGAAAGGAAACTTGAGCTTATATCTGCCCTAACAAGCGAGGATATTGATATTACTATCGGCCTTAACCTAGATCCTAAAAATCTAAATGAAGCCCTTCCAAGGGCTGAAATATTTGACCCAGCCTTTGGCTTTTATAAAAAACTTAGATCTAATTTTAAGTGTGAAATATTAGAGATAGAAGAGGCTGAAAATAAGGCAGACCTTGACCACTTGCTAGATAATTTTGATATTTTTAATCCAAGGCCATATCTAGATAAGCCTAATAATATTAGGGTTTTAGAGTCTATATCGACAAGAACTGAGGTAGAAAACATTGCCCTTCTTATCAATAAATTAATCAAGACTAAGGACTTAAGATACAATGATTTTGCCATCTACATGACAGAAAATAGCGAATATGAAAATATCCTAGCTAAGACCTTTGATAGGTATGACATCCCTATATTTTTGGATAAGCGTAGGAAGATGAGTGATAATCACATTATAAAGACCTTTCTTGCCCTACTTAGGCTCAGGGTCAATAAATACAGAAAAGAAGACCTCTATTATATCCTAAATTCAAAGTTAATTGATTTTGGGAAAAACGGAGAGGAAGATTGCCACACCTTCGTCAAATTTATTGGCAAGAGAAATATAGCGGGTGCCATGTTTGAAGATGAGAAGTATTTTATTCTAGATTATGATTTTTATGAAAAGTTTTTGGCAAATGACCCAAAAAAAGAAGAAAAGCTTAAGAAAAAGGAAGAAGAATACAAGGCCATAAATAGAGTAAGGGATAAGATTTTAGAACTTTTAGAAAATTTAGATAATGAAGGTAAGATGCGAGATCTTCTCGAAGGTATCTATAAAATGATTTCAGATTCATCCATAAGAGCCGCCATTACAAGTTTTCAGGAAGAGTTAAAGGACCTTGCAGCCCTTGATGATTACAGGGAAAATGAGCAAATTTGGGATAAATTTATAGAGATTTTAGACCAATTAGTTTTAATTATGGGAGATAGACAGACTTCTCTTGCCAGGATTTATAGCCTAATAGAAGCCGTGACTAAGGATATAAAAATTGGCCTAATTCCACCATCTAAGGACCACTTGATTGTAAGTGATTTTAAGAGGGAGAGGGTTTCAAATAAGAAGATAAATATAATTTTGGGCCTTAATGACGCCTATTTTCCATCAGGAGAGTCGAAAGATTTTATTATAAATGATGATGAGAAGGAAGACTTGAAAAAGCGCGGGATTGACCTTAAATTATACGATAGGGATAAGGAGAGTCTTGAAAAACTAAGTCTTTATAAGATAATTGTAGGATCTGATAAGCTAATATTTTCCTATGCGCTGGCAGATAAGTCGAGCAAAGAACTTAAGAAAAGCTTGGTTTTAAATGATATTTTAAATATTTTCCCTCAGATGCAAGTAAAATCTATTACAAAACTTGAACCTAGCCTTGCTGCATATTCTATGGAAGGTCTTAAGAAATTTGCCCTAGAAAATTTAGAAAAAATCAAAAAGAATGAAAAAATAAGCAAGGAAGACTTAGATCTAAGCCTAGATTTCATCAAGTATTTGAAAGATAATTTAGAAAAAACCGACAATAAAAAAATCTACGATTCAATCTTTAAGGGACTCTTTTTTACCAATGACAAGGATCCGCTTAATTTAGACCTTGCTGGCAAGCTTTATGGGAAAAGGGCATATTCTGTTTCAGAAATTGAAACTTATTCACGTTGTCCTTACAAATATTTTATCTCCTACGGCCTAAGACCTGACGTGGAAAATGATTTTGACATTGACCAGATGGAAATAGGAAATATCGTCCACAAGTCACTTGAAGAGCTTTCAAGATTATTAAAAGAAGAAAATATCGACGATATCACAGATGAAAAACTCGATAAGCTTTTAGAAGAAAATTTCAGAGAAGGTATTGATTTAAATTTAGAAGCCTTGAGAAAAGATTCGCCTAAAAATGCCTATATCCTTGAAAATATGCTAAATTCTGCTAAGAGAAATGCAAGGGAAATTAAAAGGGGTCTTAAAAGGTCAGACTTTAAACTCTTTGCCTTTGAGGAAAGCTTCGATAAGGGAGGATTTTTTGACCAGGTCGATATAGATGGGGAAAACTACCTAAGGGGTAGGATTGACAGGATCGATAAGGCAGGAGATTTAATTAGGATCATAGATTATAAGACCGGGGCTAAGAGTTTTAAACTTGTAAATGTCCTAAATGGCCTAGACCTTCAGCTAATTGTCTACATGATGGCAGCAAGTGATAAAGATTTTAAACCTGTAGCCTCTTTCTACTTGCCACTTAGGGATGAGATAGAAAAGATGGATAAGGTTTCACTTACGGACCAGGAAAATCTCAAGGAAATCCTAGCAGATAAGTTTCAGATGACAGGTCTTTTGCTTAAGGTAAATGAAGAAGTAATTAGGCTTATGGATAGGGACTATGACAAGGATAAGCTTGCAGTCTTTGACCCAAAGAAAAATGAAATTGTAAGCCCAGAAGATTTTGAAATTTTGACAGACTTTGCCAAAGATTTGATAAAACAAATCATTGAAAATATCAAAAAAGGCCTAATCGACCTAAGGCCTGTCAGGGAAAACAAGCAGATAAAAGAATGCACTTATTGCGATTATAGGGGCATATGCAAGTTTGATGAGATAATTGATTCAGATAGGTTTAGGGATATAGACAAGTCCCTAAAAATAGAAGATATAAAGAGGGATGCTTATGACAGAGATTAAAAAAACCAAGGCCCAAGAAGCTGCCATAGACACAGAAGATAAAAATATAATAGTATCAGCTGCAGCAGGATCTGGCAAGACCTTTGTCCTAGTTGAAAGAATCATCAGTCTAATGAAGAAATATGGCATAGACATTGACCAGATGATAATTGTAACCTTCACCAATAAGTCTGCAATCGATATGAAAAATAAGATAAGGACCAGGCTAGAAGAAGCGGCAGATGACTTTGACCCAGCCTTTCTTAAAAGACAGATAAGGCTCTTAAAGACTGCTCAAATCAAGACTCTTCACGCTTTTTGCTCTGACATGATTAGGGAAAATTTCTATTATTTTGATAAGTTAAGTCCTAATTTTAAGGTCCTAACAGAAAATACCTCTATAATAATGAGGGCAAATGCTATAGATGAAATTTTTGACGAAGAATATGAGAAGATGACAGATGGCTTTAGGATTTTTTTAGAAAATTTCGCCCAAAATAGAAATGATGGGCCAGCCAAAGGTCTTATTCAAGATACTTACAACATGATAATCGGCCAGATTGACCCACTTGCTTGGCTTGATAAAAACACAAGGTCAGCAAATATCGGTGATAAGCTTAAGGAGATTTCAAAAAAAGCTCTAAGGGACATGAAGGATAAAGCCTTTAAGCTAACAATCATGGCCAATGAAAATGACATGAGGGAAAAACTCCAAGAGCTTGTAACAGATGATTATTCAATATTTTTAGACCTTGAAAATAATCTTGAATCCTGGGATGAATTTTTAGAGAAAATTGAAAAGGTAAAGTTTGGTAGACTTTCTTCATCTAAAAATGATGACAAATTTCTCTATAATATCCTAAGAACTGACAGAAATTCCTATAAAAATTCTCTAGATAAGCTTAAAAACCTGGTAAGAAATACATCTTCTGACCTCATAAGCCTTACAAGCCATAAGGAAGAAATCCTCTTAGGAGAGATTAATAGGCTTACAAGACGTTTTATGGAAGTTTTTGATCAGAAGAAAAAGGCCAAATCTTATCTAGATTTCAACGACCTCGAGCAATATTTTATAAGGCTTTTAGATAATGAAACTGCAAGAAATAAGCTAGTTGATAAGTTTGAATATATCTTTTTCGATGAATACCAAGATTCAAATGAAATTCAAAACTATATAATAGAAAAGCTTAAGAGGGAAAGAAGGCTATTTTTCGTAGGAGATGTCAAGCAATCAATTTATGGTTTTAGGAGGGCAAGGCCTGACTTATTCCTAGAAAAGCTTGATATTTACGAAAGGGAAGAAGATTCTGTTAGGATAAATCTAAATGAGAACTTCAGAACTGATAAGCTTCTCTTAGATTTTAACAACTATATCTTTGATAGGATAATGACCAAAGAGACAAGTGACATTGACTATAAAAACGGCGGCCACAGGCTAAATTTCGGAAGGGATAAGGAAAATCCAAATTCCAAAGTAGGCCTTACAGTTCTTGATAAGGCGGTAAATGAGGAAGATTATCTGGTTAAACTCATAAGAGATTTAGTAGGGGAAGGCTATGCCTATAAGGATATAGCGATTCTTTTAAGAAGCGGGAATAAGTCATATGTATATGAAGAAGCCTTCAAAAGGGCAGATATTCCTTATTTCAACGACATATCCAAGGTATCATTTTTGGCAGCAGAGGTTAATTTTTTCATAAATCTTTTAAAATATCTGGCCAATCCTAACGATGATATTGTCCTTCTTTCTGTCCTAAGAAGTGAAATTTTTAACTTCAGCGAAGATGACCTGGTAGAAATAAAGCTTAAGACCCAGTCATATAGGTTTTATGATTGCTTTGATAATTATGATGGGAATGAGCAAATAAAAGCAAAAATTGATAATTTTAAGCTGGTTATAAAGGATTTAAAAAATAAACTTGCCATTTATTCTCTTTTTGATTTCGCCAACTACCTTTTTGAAAAAACTGGCCTTTATGACTTTCTTTTGGCAAGGGATTTGGGAGCTGATAGGATAAATAATATAGAATCCCTAATCGACCTTATGGCAGAATACGACTCGGCCAATGATAATGGTCTTTATGGATTTTTAACCTATTATGAAAATATTTCAAAGACCCAAAAAGATAGCATAGACCAGTCAAGGGACCTATCTGAAGAAGAAGACCTAGTAAGGATAATGACTATCCATAAGTCAAAGGGGCTTGAATTTAAGGTAGTAATCCTTGCAGATTCATCGAGGACAATAAGAAATATGCACTCATCAAGACTTGCGATTTTTGATGATAAGCTAGGCATTGGAATCGATGTAGCTGATTATGATAGCAAGGTAAAGGTCTCATCTATAAATAAAAAGCTGATTGAAAATAAGCTTGTAGAAGAGGATAAGAAAGAAGAGATGAGAATCCTCTATGTAGGCCTAACAAGAGCTGAAGAAAGACTTTATATAACAGGAACAAAGTCGCAAAGCTCTCTAGCAAAGCTTTACCAAAATGTAGATTATCTTGAAATGTCAAGCCATCTAGACTGGATTCTCTCAAGCCTATCCTTTGATAAGATAGGTGAGAAAATTTTTGATAAAGACTACTTTACAAATGATTTTGAAGAAAGAGTGGAAATATCATACCTTGATAGCTTAGAAGAAGAAAAAGCCAAGGAAAATAAAGATATAAGTAAAATATTTGAAGAAATAAAACCTAGCAAAAACTATAAAAAAATAGAAGACCTAATGGATTTTACCTACAAGGGAGCAGATGATATAGGTGAGAGCCTTAAAAAATCAGTAACAGAGATAGCTAAAGACTTCAACAAAGAAGAAGAAGGCTACGAAAGATCATCCTTTGGAGAAAATTATTCAAACATAGACTTCAAAAAACCGGCCTTCCTAGAAGAAGAAAAAACCTATTCAGCTACAGACAAGGGAAGCCTAATCCACAAAGTCTTTCAGAAACTCCCAATGAAGGAATATGATAGAGAGAGTCTTAAAGCAGAAATAGAAATCTTAATAGAAAACCAAATAATAGAAAAAGAAGGGGCAAAACTTTTAGAAGTGGATAAATTTTTGGGATTTTTCCAAAATGATCTGATAAAAGAATTAATCAAGGAAGAAACACCTTACAGAAAAGAAGAATCCTTCCTAATGCAGTATGAGGATTATTACGTAAATGGTCAGATAGACCTAATCTTTGAAAAAGAAAACGAAATAATCCTAATAGACTTCAAAACAGATAAGATAAAAAGAGAAGAAGCATACAAAAAACAGCTAGAAATCTACAAAAAAGCCTTGGAAGAGGCACTTGGCAAAAAGGTAAGTATGGGGCTTATATATTGGTATAATAGTAAGGATGTTAGTGTTTACAATAAATAATGGGTATTTTAGGGGGCTTCCCCCTAAAAATTCCTTTTTTTATTTTTTAATAAATGGTTATTATTTACTTTAATTTTTCGTAATCTTATCTTATAACGAATTATTGTCATCAAGCTGATGACTTCGCCAAAGGGGGAGGGCCAAGGACCCTTTCGCATGGGTCCTCATCGCCCTCCCCCTTACACCCCCTCTTCGTTACACCCCGCAAGCGACTCCTTAGCGGAGGGCAAAATATGTAGATTTTTTTCAAAAATCTTCTTTAATGTGACGGATTACTTCGTATTTATCTAGCCTTGTTCTTACTGATTTAAAATCAAAAGTCCCCTAAAAATCACAATCTAGTCCATATTGCATTTTTGTAGTTACTTGTCGTCTTAGTATTAACAATATTTTTATTAAGTATGGTTGTCAGTGTGATTTTCCTTACGGTGACTTTTGCTTTTAAATCTCCCAATAGATGAGGTTATTAGATTATCTAGTCGCAATGTTTGCGAAGCAAACGAGCTTTAAAACTAATTAGACGTTAATATTCTCTCAGAATAAAGAATAACATCCCCAAGGTCGGAAGATTTTGTAAATGGAGATGCCGTTAAGAAAATCTCCTGACGCACGAGTGAATATTAAATTTCTGTAACTACTGAGATGTAGAGTGAATAAAAAAGAAATATTTGGACTAGATTGAGATTTTTAGGCATCGGAATGTCAAAATCAGTTTGAATTGGTCTAGCCTTTACGAAGAGATCTGTCTGCAAAGAGTGGCTTGCCGAAGGCAAGCTTCTGTTTATGCTCCCCGCTTTAGGGGCCGC